>CAZHCP010000088.1:0-6807 GCA_964531015.1 uncultured Muribaculaceae bacterium | reverse complement strand
GCTTTTGTAATTTCATCGGTAATATCGGTTCCGCCTGATAATACGGCACCTTTTGCCAATACAAGATTATATCCGTTTTCTTTTGCTTTTTTATCTATGACGGAAGAAATATTTTTATCTATTGCCAACAATTTGGTTTCATAGTTTTTTGCAATATTTTCTCTTTTTGTCTTAAATTCTTTGTTGTATTTTGTTTCCAACGCTTTCTTTTTGTTAGCGTCTTTTTCTTTATCAATGTTTGTTTTTGCGGTTTCTATAAATTTTGTCAGTTCCTGACTTTTTTTCTTTTGTTCTTCTTTTAAATCTTTAACTTGCGAAGAAGAAGCAACAACTTTTTGAACATCGACAATCGCAACCTTAAAGTTTGCGGGAACGGCAACTTCTTCCGAAATTGCATAATTGCTTACCGCCATGCCTGTTGCAAATGCAACCAACCCTATCGTTAATAATTTTAATTTGTTTTTCATTATACACTCCTTTTTTAACGTGAATTATATCATTTTTTATTCGTTTTTTCAATTAACCTGTTAATAAGAAAACTCAATGTGATAATAATTATTATTCCGATTTATTAAATGCCTCACGGATTGATGTTTTGAAATCGGGTTTTAAAATACCTTTTTCCGTAATTATTCCGGTAATTAATTCATTCGGAGTTACGTCAAATCCTGGATTAATTACGTTTACATCTTTTGCACATATCCAATCCCCGTTTATGTGCGTAACTTCTTCATGCGAACGTTCTTCAATCGGAATTTCCTTACCGCTTGATATTGATAAATCAATTGTTGATAAAGGTGCTGCAATATAAAAAGGCACATTATGATATTTTGCGGCAATTGCAACGGTATAAGTTCCGATTTTATTTGCCGTATCTCCGTTTGCGGCTATTCTGTCGGCACCGACAACAACCATATTTATCATTCCTTTTGACATAAAATATGAACACATGCCGTCCGTAATAAGGGTTGTGGGAATACCGTCACTTGTTAATTCCCAAGTGGTTAATCTTGCCCCTTGTTGCCTCGGGCGGGTTTCATCGGCAAAAACTTTTATTGTCGGGTCTTTTGCATAAGCACTTCTTATTACGCCGAGTGCCGTTCCGTATCCGACCGTTGCCAAGGCTCCGGCGTTACAATGAGTTAATATCGTAGCCCCTTTCGGTACAACGCTTGCTCCGTATTCACCCATTTTTTTATTTATTTCTATATCTTCATTTTCGAGTTTTTTGCCGTTTACAATTAAATCATTAACAATTTCGGATATAGTTTTATTACCCTCTTTGGCAAGTTGCATTTGTTTATCAACCGCCCACATTAAATTTACGGCGGTAGGTCTGGACGATTTTAAATATTCCGCTTTGTTTTCCAACGCTTTAATAAATTCGGCTTTATCCGTTATCGATTTTGAAAGTTCAAGAGCCGCCAACGAAACACCGTGAGCCCCCGCTATTCCTATTGCCGGTGCACCTCTGACTATCATATCTTTTATTGCGAAATACATTTCTTCAACCGTTTTAATATCAACCGTTTTAAATTCCTTCGGCAATATTCTTTGGTCAATCATTCTTGATACGTTATCAACCCATTCTATCGTTCTTATTTTTGAATTAAAAGCCATCTACTTTTCTCCCTGTTTTTTAAATAAATTTGCGGTAATTAATGCCGTAAATCCGTTAAATAATCCGCTCATTAACGACATTAAAACAACCATAAACAATAAATATCCGAAATTTGAAAACACAACTTTTACCCAAATAAAAGACTCGGTTTTAAAAATTAAATTCAACACAAACGCAACGGGGAAAAATACGACGGAAAATCCGAGAAATGACGTAATCCCCGAAACGGCTCCGGTTATTAAATATTTCTCCGTTTCATCTTTTTTTATCGGGTTAAAATTCCTTAATTGTATAATGACAAAAGGGGCAACAAAAAACATCAAAAGAATAATCATTATATAAAACACATTCGGAATTAATGAAGGAACAGCCAAAATAAAGCCGGTTACGGCAGAAAAAATCGACACGGTTTTTATAAATTGTTTGCTTAACACTGTTTTACCTCCGGATTATTTCTTGTATAGCAAAGGGCAATTGCAATCGAATCAAGCGTATCGTCAAGTTTGGGAAGTTTTTTGTAATTTATGCACAACTCAACCATTTTTGCAACTTCATCCTTCGTAGCCCTTCCGTATCCCGTAATAATTTGTTTTACCTCCATCGGAGTATATTCAAACATCGGAACGTTGTTTTTTTCCAACACGCTTAAAATAACACCTCGTGCTTCCGCAACGGGTATAACGGTTTTTTGATTTTTAAAATAAAACAATTTTTCCACACTCGCAACATCAGGTTTATAAGTTTCTATAATTGTTTGAATATCAAGAGCAATTTCAAGCAACCTTGCCGAATCACTTTTTCCTTTGTCCGTTTGAATTGAGCCTGAAGTTATTAAATTATTTTCGCCGTTTTCGCTTTGAACTATACAATAACCCACTATTGCCAGTCCGGGGTCTATACCTAAAATTTTCATATTGTTATTATAACCGATTTTTTCATTATAAAAACTTTTTACTTTTTCTTTACAAAAGCCGGACTATTATATATACTTCGGTTATAATTTAAAAAATTATACGGATTAAGGAACAATATGGACGGTCATTTATATATTATTGCAGGTTGTTCGGGAGTGGGCAAAGGAACTTTGTTAAAATTATTTTTGGAGAAAAACCCGCAAATAAAATTATCAATCTCGGCAACAACACGAAAACCACGCACGGGAGAAACGGACGGCGTTAATTATTTCTTTTTGTCGAAAGATGAATTTTTAAATTCCGTTAATAATAACGAGTTTCTTGAATGGGCGGAATTTAGCGGTAATTTTTACGGAACAAAAAAAAGTTATGTCGAAAAAACTTTAAAAAACGGTAACGATATTATTCTTGAAATAGAAGTTCAAGGGGCAAAACAGGTTAAAGAGAAAATGCCGAACGCAACAACCGTATTTATAATGCCGCCTTCAATCGAAACTCTTGAAACAAGATTACGAGGCAGACACACGGAAGACGAAGAAACCATATTGAGAAGATTAAATGAAGCTCAAAGAGAAATTGAAGCAGGCAAGAAGTTTGATTTTCTGGTTATAAATGATAATCTTGACGAAGCACTTGATAAACTTCAACATATATTCGACTCAAAAGGGGAAGGAATATGCTGACTTCCAAAAATATTTTAATCGGAATAACCGGTGCGATTGCAGCCTATAAAATATATGACTTAATAAGATTATTTAAAAAAAACAATGCAAACGTAAAAGTTGTTTTAACCGGAAATGCACTCAATTTCGTAAATAAGACAACACTTGAAACGTTAAGCCAAAATAAAATTTATGTTGAAACCTTTAATTCGGAGGATTTTAAGCCCGAACACATTGCACTGACGGAAGCCGATATATTTTTAATTGCTCCGATAAGTGCAAATACAATTGCAAAAATATCACACGGCATTTGTGATAATTTACTTACTTCGACATTTTGTGCCTTTAAAAATAAAGTTATAATTGCTCCTTGTATGAATACAAACATGTGGGAAAATCCCTGCGTTCAAGATAATTTGAGCCTTCTGAAAAAAAGAGGCATTGAAATTATTGAACCTGAAAGCGGTTTTCTTGCTTGCGGAACGCAAGGGAAAGGTCGTTTAGCGGATATTAACAAAATTTTTGACGGCGTGAAAAATTATCTTGTTCCGGAATTACCGTTGAAAGGTAAAAAAATCATTGTTACTGCCGGCGGAACAAAAGAAAATATTGATGCGGTAAGATATATAGGAAATTACAGCTCCGGGAAAATGGGAATTGCCGTTGCAGATACTCTTTTCAAAAAAGGTGCGGAGGTTGTTCTTGTTTCTACGGTCGATGTTGAAAGAAATTATAAAATAATTAAAGTTCAAACTGCGGAAGAAATGTATAAAAGCGTGAAAGAAGAATTTGAAAATGCCGATTCGTTGATTATGGCTGCCGCAGTCAGTGATTACAGAGTTAAAAACAAATCCGAACATAAAATAAAGAAAAACGGAGAACCCGTTATTTTGGAACTTGTTGAAAATCCCGATATATTAAGCGAAATGTGCAAAATCAAAAAACCTTGTCAAACAATTGTCGGTTTCTGTGCGGAAAGTGAAAATCTTTTGGAAAATGCAAAAATAAAGATTACAAAAAAGAATTGTGACTATATTTGTGCAAACGACATTTCAAAAAAAGATATCGGCTTTTCCTCCGATTACAACGAATTATACATAATTGATAAAAATTTTAATTTGTTTCACATTGAAAAAACCGGTAAAATAAATGCAGCAGAGAAAATAACGGAAATCATATATGGAACAAATAAATAAAATCATAAAGAGAATAGAAGAATTTGCACCTTTATCAACAATGCAAAAATGGGATAATTCGGGTTGGCAAATAAATTTGGGGAATAAAGAAACAGACAAAGTATTGCTGTGTCTTGACGTTACACCTTCAATTGTCGATGAAGCCATTGAAAAACATTGTGATTTAATACTTTCACATCATCCGGTATTTTTTAACGGAATAAAAGTAATAAAATCCCCCTATATTATTAAAGCAATTCAAAATAATATACAGATATATTCGGCTCATACGAACTTAGATATTGCACAAGGCGGAGTCAGCGAATATCTTGCCGAAAAATGCGGATTTACGGATTTGGATACCGCTTTTGAATTTATAAAATATAAAAAACTCGAAAAAGAAGAAAACTTTTCAAAACTCATATCGACATTAAAAACAATGTTTTCACTTCCGAGCATAAGAGTCGTGAACAGCAAAAGAAAAACATATTCGTCAATTGCATTTTGTTCCGGCAGCGGTGCCGATTTTATTAATAATTTGGAAGAAATTGGCGTTGACGTTTTTGTTACGGGCGATTTAAAACATCATCAGGCATTAAACGCAGGCAAAATGACCATTGTTGATTTGGGTCATTTTCACAGTGAAAAATTTGTTGTCGAAATTTTTAAAAACATATTAAAAAATGAAGATGTTGAAATAATTACCGCAGTAGAAAATCCTGCGTGGGAGCTTGTATAATGAAAAAATTATTATCGGTTTTATTTGCGTTTTTGCTTGCGGGAACTTGTTTTGCAAACGACACTTTAACTTTTAATTTCCCAAATGAAGGTTGGCACAAAGTTGAAAGTCCTGACGGCATAACAACAAAAAAATGCTATGTTCCTTATAATCAAACAAGCGAAAACTACCGTGAAATGCTGATTTTTATGCAAAGAAAAACAAAAAATACGGGGATAAGTCCTATGGTTATCCTTCAAAAAAAATTAGGCAAAGACAGATTAAATTATTTTGATATTGAACCTGCATATATAAAACAGGATTTTGATGACGCAATGGTAACATGGTGCAGTAAATCAAACAATGTTTGCTCTCTGCAAAGAGCCTTTCAGGGAAATGAAGGCGTTATTCTCGTATCTTACATAAACAAAATGCCGCATTATTCGCAAAATATTTTCGGACAATGGTCAAATATCCTCGGCACGATAAAACTCTATGACGGAGAAACGGCTCAAAGTGAGAAAATAGAATTATAACAATGCAAATTACCGGCGGAAAATTTAATTCAAGAAAAATAAAAACGGCTGAATTTGATAATATCAGACCGACTTTATCAAAAACAAGACAGGGGATTTTTAACTCTTTGTCCTCGCTTGTTGAATTTGAAAACAAGCTGTTTCTGGATTTATTTTCGGGAAGCGGGATTATGAGCCTTGAAGCACTTTCAAGAGGTTTTGACGTTATTTCGTTTGAAAAAGACAAAAAAACGGCACTTGCAATAAAAAGTGCTTATGGTTCTTTAAATTTAAAACCTGATTTATATTTCGGCGATTCGTTAAAAAACATTTTAAAAATCGAAAAGAAAGCAGATGTAATTTTTATAGACCCGCCCTATGACTCAGATTTGTATGAAAAATCACTTGATATAATTTTAAAAAATAACATATTAAAAGAAAACGGAATTGTTATTCTTGAACATCCCATTGAAAAAAACATAAATTTAAAAGGCTTTGAATTAATCAAAGCCAAAACTTACGGTGATGTACAAATTTCTTATTTAAAAACGATTAATCAAGCGGAATGATTAATTTTTGACCGATTGATAATTTATGTTCGCTTGTTAAGTTATTTGTAAGTTTAATTTTTTCAACTTTAACCGGGTCATATTTTCCGTAAAAGCGACTTACGATGGAACTCATTGAATCGCCTTCTTTAACATAATAAGTTTCGGATAAAGGAGATTGTATATTTTCACTGTTTTGTGAACGTGCGGGAATTACCGCTATTTGAGTCTTTTTCGCATTTGCGGAAATATTCTTTTCAAATTTCTTTTGTCCCAATGAAGAGTCAGAACTTTGTCCGTCAAATATACCGCAAAGACCCAATATTGCACTAAGAGCGAAAACGGATAAAACACCGGCAATAAATCCGGTTATAAGATACACAAGAGGTGATTTTTCTTCTTTTACGTTAAGTTTAAAATTTTCCCATAAAATATCGAGTTCTTTTTCTTTTTGTTTGTCTAATCTTTTATAAGCTTTAGGTTCAATGCTTTCGTGAGTGTCGGGAGCTTTACTTTTTAATTCCGACAAAAAAGCGACTTTTTCACTTGATAAATTTGCTCTGTATAACGTTGAATTTCTCATATTTATAAAATCCCCAACCCTTCTTTATATATATGATATTCCAATTTCTTTTTTAAAGTCAAGAAACATAA
>CAZHCP010000087.1:0-6908 GCA_964531015.1 uncultured Muribaculaceae bacterium | reverse complement strand
AAGACAGCACGATTAGCGGTGATGAAGGTGATGACATATACAATATATACAAACTCAACGGCCGTGTAGAAATTGATGATATCTACGGTGCAAACACATACAACATTCAAAAAAATTGGAGCGGACAATTAAAAATCGTTGATGAGGACTTGGATTCCGATATCTTTGCATTTGACAAAAGTTTCAAATTGTCCGGTTCAAAAAACGTAAAAGGTAATAAAATCACAACAAATAACAATACTCTTACGCTTCTTTGCGAATATAACAAAAATTCGGGTTTTAATAACACGGAAATAAACTTTATTTTAAATTCGCAGAATTTTGATATGAACTCTTCCGATATTTCACAATCTGCATCAAGTTATATCAATATCCGTTTAGCAGACAGGTATGAAAGTAACGATTACAAATTTGGCGGTAAAACTTATAACCTTAATTTGGACGCATTGCAATCGGAACTTGCTGCATGGCTGGAAACTAACGAATACGTAAGTACTGTTGACGTATGGAACAGCGGAAACGAAACCGATATTCAATCACTTCTTGCCGTTTATACAAAAAATACCGCAAATTGTTTTGAAAGAGTATAGTCGGGAAATATGACGGATTAAAAAGAGTTGTTATCAACTTTGATAACAACTCTTTTTTGCAACTCTTTTTTCAATTTTATGTTTGTGTTAAATTATAATTTAATAACTTTTAAATTGTATTACACAGATAATTTTAGGAGAACAAGATGAGCGAAAAATTACATGCCGAAATCGGTATTATCGGAGGAAGCGGTTTTTATTCTTTTTTTGAAGATTCCGGTGCGAAATATGAAGAAGTCGTTATTGATACTCCCTACGGCAAACCCTCAGACCCCATTACAATAGGCGAATTATTCGGGAAAAAAGTTGCGTTTATTCCCCGTCACGGTCGTGACCACAGATTTTTACCCCATCTTGTTAATTACAGAGCAAATGTTTGGGCATTGCATTCTTTGGGAGTTAAAAGAGTAATCTCTCCTTGTGCCGCAGGCAGTTTGCAAAAACACGTCAAACCCGGTGATTTTGTTGTTTGCGATCAATTTGTTGATTGGACGGACGGCAGAAAAAACACCTTTATCGAAGGTCCCGTTTGCATTCACCCGAGTGCCGCAGACCCTTATTGCCCCGAATTAAGACAAATAGCAATAGAACAGGCTAAAAAATTAAATATTAATGTACACGAAAAAGGTACGGTTGTTGTTATTAACGGCCCGAGATTTACTACTAAATCGGAATCAAAATTCTTCACAAATCAAGGTTGGGAAGTTATCAACATGAGCCAATACCCCGAAGTACATCTTGTCAGAGAACTTGATATGTGCCCCGTTACAATCGCTTTGATTACCGATTATGATGCGGGTTTGGTCGGCGATGTTCCGCCCGTTACTCATCAGGAAGTAATACAGGTATTTAAATCAAATATTGACAACCTTAAAAAATTATTACTCGCAATTATCGAACAAATACCCGTTGAAAGAAATAATTGTGATTGCTATAATACAACGCATACTTCATAAAAGGATTTTATATGATTTCGTCAATTATATATATAATATTCAAAATAATTTTTTTAATAATATTGGTAGGCGTTTTAATAAGCTGGATACCCGTTATTAACGTGAGAAAAGAACCTGCCGCAACTTTTATCAGGCTCTATGAAATAATTATGGGACCGTTTAAAGCAATTATTCCCCCTATCGGAATGATTGATATTTCACCTTTGGTGGCTTGTATATTGCTTTCAATACTCGCTAATTTATTAATCTCAATTCTGATGAGGTTCGGTTTATAAAAAATCAAAACAAAAATCCCCGATGTTTATTACAATATCGGGGATTTTTTTAACCCATTATTAACCATAATATTTTTTTGCAAACTTTTGCCGCAAAAATTGCAATAATGCCGAAAATAACATCATAAGAAAGTTTACACAATGATTGATAATATATATAATTTTGCACAAAATCAAAAGACTCATGTTTTATAATTGCAAGAATTGAAGTATATAATATCCCCGTTATGTGAATAATAAATACACCCCAAAAAACGGCAAGTAACATATAAATGATTGAACCGCCTTTTTTTAATTCTTTTGTGGCACGCAATAATCCGAAAATATACCCTAAAATATAGCCGAAATTATACTCAAATATATAAGATAATCCGCCCCCAAGCCCGAAAATCGGCAAATTGGGAGTTAAACCGAATATTATATAAATTATTACAGCAAGCAAACCCCAAAATTCTCCCAATAATCCCGCTATAAATATAACAACCGGAATTTGCGGTATGTACTCGAACTTTATTTCGGATACCGATTCATGCCCCGGAATTTGTATATTCGCATGCAGTTGCGTAAAAGTTGAAACAACAAGCAACAATATACAAACCGTAATTAATGCGATTGTTCCCAAACAAAACCTGATTTGAGGATTTTTATTATGAATTTTTTTAAATCCCGTCTTTATTCTCTTATTCAACATATACCGCTTCCGCCTTATTTATTTCGCCGATTATTTGCTTATAATTTGTTTTAAATTTATCGTACCAAATATTTTGCGTAAACATAATAATCGCATTTTCACCGTTATCCTGATAATAATTCTTTCTTACCCCGATTGACTCAAATAAAAATTTTTCATACAAAGAAATTGCGGGAAGATTGCTTTCACGAACCTCCAGAGTTATATATTTTATCATTTCCGCATAACATTCTTTTATTGTTTGAATAAGCAAAATTTGAGCCAATTGCCGTTTTCTGAAATCAGGATGAACTGCAAGCGAAGTTATATGTGCTTCTTCAAGGATTTTCCAAAAACCGATATAACCAAGTATTTTATTTCCCGTATTCCTGACACAATAATATGAAGCAAGATTGTTTGCCAATTCGTTGTAAAAAGAGTCTTTTGACCAATGATGTTCGGGGTGAACAAGTTTCTCAAGTTGAAAAACCTCTTCAACATCATTATTCAGCATTTTTGTTACAAATATTTTTTCCATTTTTTTACCTTTAAAAATTTTATCAAACTAAAAATAAAGTTTCAATTTATTTCCGAAATGATATAATTTTTTTATGATTGAACATACATACATACATATACCTTTTTGTTACGGAAAGTGCAAGTATTGTTCTTTTGTTTCGGGGTTTGATATAAAACTTAAAAACATCTATTTGCAAGCATTAAACAGGCAAATTGACGAGGAATACTGCAAAGATGTGCTAAAAACATTGTATTTCGGCGGGGGAACTCCCTCGTTGCTTGATGTTTGCGATATCTCAAATTTGATTAAAAAATTTAATCTTGCTCAAAATGCCGAAATTACGCTCGAAGTAAATCCGGAGTCCGTTGATAAGAATAAATTTGAACGGTTGCTAAATGCCGGAATTAACCGTATTTCACTCGGTGTGCAATCTTTTGACGACAAAATTTTAAATATTATCGGAAGAAATCATAATGCAAACGCCGTTTATAATGCGTTAAAAACTCTTAAAACCTGCGGTTTTAATAACATCAGCGTTGATTTGATATACGGTCTGCCTTCTCAAACTTTTGATATTCTTAAAACTGACCTGCAACAAATTATATCCGCAAATATTCAACACGTTTCCCTGTACGGATTGAAAATAGAAGAAAATTCGTACTTCTATAAGCATAAACCGAAAAATCTTCCCTCCGACGACACACAAGCCGATATGTTTTTATATATTTGTGATTTTCTCAAAAATAACGGTTTCTCTCATTATGAAATAAGCAATTTCTCAAAACCGGGGTTTGAGTCAAAACATAATAATTCCTACTGGCAAAATAAAGAATACTACGGTTTCGGTTTAAGTGCCTCGGGCTATATAAAGAATAATCGTTATTCAAACTGCTCCGATTTCAATAAATATATTCAATCCCCGCTCTTAAAAGAGGAAGAATGCTTTTTATCTCCTGCCGAAACTCTCGAAAACGAAATATTCTTATCTCTGCGACTAAAAAACGGTGTAAATATTCCTCAAATAAACAAAAAATATAATATTGATTTTTTGAAAAAATATGAAAACATAATAAAAAAATATTCGAATTTGAATTTGTTGAAAGTTACGGAAAACAACTGTTTTCTTACGGAAAAAGGAATATTGTTAAGCAACAACATAATGTGCGAGTTTATCGAATGAAACAAGCGGATTTTCTTAAAAAGAAAATCCGCTTGTTAAAAACGCTGTTGCACTGATTATGTAAAACGATTTGAAACTTATAAAGATAAATCCTGCGTTTTGGTTTTGATTTTTTCAAGAGCTTTTTCGATAAATTCATCAACGGTTAATTTGCCTGCTTCTCCGATACCTCTTATTCTTACGGCAACTTTTCCTTCTTCGATTTCTTTATCACCCATAACAAGAACATAAGGCGTTTTGTTTCCGTGCAAGGCTTCTCTTATCTTATAGCCCATACCTTCGTTTCTGTCATCTAATTTTACTCTTATGCCTGCTGCAAAAAGTTTATCATAAACTTCTTTTGCATAATCACAATGTCTGTCGGCAATCGGAACAATGCAAACCTGTTCGGGGGCAAGCCACATCGGGAATGCACCGGCAAAATGTTCAATTAATATTCCGTGGAATCTTTCCATTGAACCGAAAATAACCCTGTGTAACATAACCGGAGTTTTCATTTGTCCGTCTTTATCCTGATATTTAATTTCAAATCTTTCGGGCAAATTGAAATCCAATTGAATTGTTGCACACTGCCATGTTCTTCCTATCGCATCTTTTACTTTGAAATCGATTTTCGGACCGTAAAAAGCACCGTCACCTTCATTGATTTCATATTTCATACCACGTTTATCCATAGCTTCTTTTAAGCCTGCTTCCGCCAATTCCCAGTTTGACAATTCGCCAACGTAACTGTCGGGTCTTGTGGAAAGCTCAACTTCAAATTCCATGTTAAAGATTTTCATTGTATCCGATACAAAATCAATAATTGCATTGATTTCATCAACAAGTTGTTCCGGCGTACAGAAAATATGTGCATCATCCTGCGTAAAGCCCTGTACTCTCGTTAATCCCGATAACGCTCCGGATTTTTCTTTCCTGTAAACCGTTCCCAATTCCGCCATTCTTAAAGGAAGTGAACGGTATGAATAACGGTTTGCCTGATAAATCATAATGTGGAACGGACAGTTCATCGGTTTAACAATGTATTGTTCGTCATCTTCATTTTCTTTTTGAATGAAAAACATATTTTCTTTGTAATGGTCAATATGCCCCGAAATTTCCCATAACTTTGATTTCGCAAGCTGAGGAGTCGTAACGATTACATAACCTCTTTTTCTGTGTTCGCTTCTCCAATAGTTTTCAATTTCTTCTCTTACAATTGCCAAATTCGGGTGCCATAAAACCAAACCGCCACCGATTTCTTCTCTTACCGAGAATAAATCCAATTGCGTACCGAGTTTGCGGTGGTCACGCTTTTGAGCTTCTTCCAAAAAGTTTAAATATTTTTCCAAATCTTCTTTGTTCCAAAACGCAGTCGCATAAATTCTTTGGAGCATTTTGTTTTTTTCGTTTCCTCTCCAATAAGCACCCGCAACCTTTAATAACTTAATGGAGTTTCCTTTAATATAGCTTGTATTAGGAACGTGAGGTCCGCAACAAAAATCATTAAATAAAACATTTCCGTCTTTGTCTTTAGTTAAGTATAAAGTCGGATTGTCATTTTTGTGTTCTTCTAATAATTCCGCTTTGTATATTTCGCCTTCGGCTTTAAATTTTGCAATTTGAGCTTCAACATCGGGGATTTCATATTTTTCAAACGTAAGATTTGATTTTAGTATATTTTTCATTTCATTTTCAATTTTTAATAAATCGTCATCGGAAAAAGAATGACCTTCCAAATCAAAATCATAATAAAAACCGTTATCAACAGCCGGACCGATTGCCAACTTTGCCGTAGGGAATAATTTTTGTACGGCTTGTGCCATAATGTGTGATGCCGAGTGTCTTAAAATATGCAAATTTTCATTGTTCTTTTCCATAGTATTCCCCTTTATGTCTTTGTTATTACTTCTTTTATATCACTAATACAATATTTCGGCAATAAAAACCCGTAACTTTCGGACTAAAATTTTTAATTTATTTGATATTTTATTCATTATTTGATTTTTTATATGTTTTCAAAAAATAAATTTTTATTTAAGTTCCTTCTCCGTCAGGAGTTGGTTATGATGAGAGTTTGCCGAGAAAAATAGAAACTCAAAAAAAATAAGAAAATAATTTAAAATAATAAAAGTTATAATAAATAACATTAATTTACAACAAACCTACCCTCAAAATTTAATTTTTCAACGCAGTGTTTTCTCTCGAAAACAATGGTCTCAAAATCAAATTTTTGAGGTAGGTTTTTAAGAAAAACATAAAAAACGAAGAAAAAGCAAATAAATTAAAATAGAAGTCCATAGTGGAGAACGGAAACAACATCTTATTGAAGGAACGGCAAAGCCCGCACTGTTTGAGGGCTTTTTAAGACCGAGTTTGCGGGCTTATGCTGAATTTGATGTTGTCCGTTCGTAACTCTGCGACTTATATTTTTAATTTATTTGCTTAATTCCCAAAACTCAAAAGTTCTTATTTTTCGGCAAATCTTACCGATAATAAATCCGCACCGAAAATCGGCAAGATGCTGAAATACGCCTGATTTAATGTCTTAAATAAAAAAATAATGATCGATTTCAATTAAATTAAAAGCTGTTTTAATTTACAAAATCAAATTTTAAAGTAGTTTGATTTATTTTCTTTTTGTTTTAAAACGACCATTAAGAAATGTTTATATAAAAGAAAAAAATAAGATTATCTGTTATAATCCGATTGGACAGGGATATGCACATTTATGGAAA
>CAZHCP010000086.1:0-6933 GCA_964531015.1 uncultured Muribaculaceae bacterium | reverse complement strand
CCCCCCCCCCGAGAGATTACAAGCATTTACGCTTAGCGAAGTTCTTATAACGATTATGGTTATTGGCGTTGTGGCTGCCGTCACTGTTCCTTCACTTATGAGTAATACTAACGGGGAAGAATACAGAAGTAAATTAAAAAAGGCTATTTCAGGGGCTAATCAGGCTTTGACTCTGCATTATGCGTTAGAAGGTTTACGTGCAGATGATTATTCGACAATGGAAGATTTGATAAGCAATGTTTTCAAAAAAAGAATGAATGTAATTGATATTGATGACAATACATTTGCCGAAGGGTATAAAATTCAATATCCGATTTTGATGGGAATGAGTTGTACTCCAAATCCGAAAAATTCGTTTATTACACAAGACGGTGTCCTCTTTTGCTTTACGGAATCACGCAATACCGAATATTGGATTGGCGGACCGAATTTATTTATTGATGTAAATGCGGATAAGAAGCCGAACAAGGCTACCGAAAATTCATCAAGACCGCTCGATCAATATTTCGCCGTATTATATAAATCGGAATCCGTTGTTAAACCTGCATACGGTTCTACAGAATGTGTTATTTCCGGCGAGCAGGATTGTCCTATCGGGCAATTTATGCCTAATATATTTTTTGGGGAATAATAAAATTGTTTAAACATTCTGTTGTTTCAAATAGATATTATTTTTATGGCGGAGTTTTCTTCTTCATTTTTCTTTAATTGTTTTTTTTATGAAGAATAGAAGAAATAAATGAGTAGTAAGGAGTGTACAATTTTGGCACCGGGATTATTAATAATCAATTGAATTGATTTAATATTAATTTTCAACATTACACAAACCGGAATAAACAAAAAACAACGTATTTTTATTAAACTTCAAACAAAGCGTGGATTTTTTCTCTTATTTCGTCGGATGAAAGTTCTTCGTTTTCTTCATTTAGTTCAAGTGCTTTTTGATAGTATTCGGCTGCTTTTACGCATTCTTTTTTTTCTTCATATACTCGACCCAAATTAAAATACGGCATAGCGTAATCATTTTTAATCGTGATTGCAAAATTAAACAGTTTTTCCGCTTCTTTCAGGTTCTTTATTCCGTCAAGGTATATAACACCCAAGTTGTTGTATGCACTGTAATAATCGGGGTCAATGCCTATTGCCTTATTATATGCAATAATCGCTTCTTCAATATAATCTTTTTGCCACAATACCATTGCACACTTGTTATAGGCAGCGGGGTTTTTAGGATTTAATTTTATTGCCTCGCAATATGATTTTATAGCACTGTCAAAATCTTCCGTTTCGGCATATACGTCACCCAATTCAATAAAAATTTCATCGTTTGTTTCATCAAGCACTATTGCCGTTTTCAGAAATTCCATAGCACTGTCCGTATCGTCAAAAACTTTATGATAAAGAGATGCAACTGCCTGACATACAATTGCCGTCCATTCAGGGTCGGGATTTTTATTAATTGCCGTTTTATAATGTTCACAAGCATCTTCATATTGTTCCGCACGAATAAGAGCATAAGCAAGTGCATTATGGTAGAAGGGGTTTTCTTCATCTTTTTCGAGTGCAAGTTTGAAGGCATTAATTGAATTAATAAAATCTTCTTTCTTTAAATAAAGATGTCCCAATTCATAATAAACATTCGGAGTCGGTTCTTCTCCCAATTCCAAAATTTTGGAATAGCAATCAATTGCGGTATCAACGTCATCTTCAAAATAAACCTGCGAAAGAGTTGCTATTTTTAACAAAAGTTCTTTATTGTAAGGATTATTTTGCAATGCTTTAATGTAAGAAGTTTTTGCGGTATTAATTTCATCGTTGATAATGTTAATATCGCCTATTTTTTGATAATATATTTCGTTTCTTCCCGTGGTATTTGCCGCATAGTCGTACGCTTTAACCGCCATCGAATAGTTTTTTGTTTTTTCCAAAACATTCCCTACTAAATCGTAAAAAGCTACCGAAAGATTTTTTGAAATATTTTTATAAAGCATTTTAACGGAAGGATAATCCCAAGCAATGCTTAAACTTCCCGATAAAATATAATAAATCGAATTATAAAAATCTTTGAAGTTAATTTTTGTTTCGTTCATCTTTTCTATATACATTGAAGCCAAAGAGAAACGGGAACGAGCGGAGTGCAGAGGGTTTAATTTAATTGCTTCTTTAAATTCTTTTTCGGCTTCATCATATTTTTTAGCGAGTTCGAGGAAAAAGCCGGCATAAATTCTTGCGTTTGAATTTTGAGGAGAAAGATTAATTGCCGATTTACACTGTTCGATTGCGGAGGTCAGGTTTATTTCGCCTTTATCCCACAGCAGTGTTGCAAGCCTGTAATAGGCTTCCGCTATATTCGGATTATACTTAATTGCGTCAATATAATTATCGACGGCATTATCCAAGTCGGTTCTTGTGCCTTTAATAAGGTACTGTTCATGATATTTGCGTGCTTCTTCCAAACAACAAAGAGCCATATCATTCATTTCCGACTTATTATTTGTATTAAAAGTATAATTTGTTTTTTCTTCAAACATTACTTTAATATCCTTTATAATATATCATCCGATAAAACCCGAAAAAAATAAATGTTTTGGCATTAAAATCCAACATTTGGAGTAGATAAAAAATATAATTTGATAAATAATCTTAATAAAAGGACAATTTTTTGTTTATTTTTGTTTTTATATATATGTGTTAAAAATGAAGGGGAATAATATGCCGATTGAAATTGAAAAACCGTATTACGGAGTAAATTACAATATACAAAAGAATAATTCTTCATTTAACCGAGGGAATATAAATTATTTCCCGCAAACGCAAAGTTGTGATAAATATACGCCAAAACATTCCAAAAAGAAAAAAAATCATTCGTTTTTAAAAACAGCTGTTTTGGTTGCGATAACTGCTGTTGGAGTATATAAAGGAAAAGATGCAATAGGCAAAGTTGCGGGTAAAATAGCAAATGCTTCAAAAAAATGTATTGACGGTGCAAAAGTTAAATTCCCCAATTTGTCGCAGGCTTGCCATTCTTTTAAAGAAGCGTGCAAGACACCGTTAAAACCGTTTATTGCAATCGGCAATTTATTTAAGAAAAAGTCTTAATCAGAGAAACGGCACAAACATAAATGGCAATATATCCGAATATAAAAGGTAATAATATTTTCAGCGAGTTTCCCGTATATAAAACGGGAAATTTGCCTGCTTTGGCGAAATCACCTTTAAAAGTTGTCGAAGTTTCAGATAATAAAAATACCACGGATTCGGTTGAAATAAAATCAAATGATAATTCAAAACAAAGAAAAAGAAAAATACTCTTCGGTTCAACGTTGGCTTCCGCAATATTAACGGCAAGCGTTTTAAGCTTGGTATTCGTAAAAGGTATCAGAGGCAGTGCGTTTAGTAAAATCGGGAAATCTTTGTCCGATAATCTGCAAAAATTAAGTAAAAACAATCCAAAAGATATTGCAACAAAAACCGTATATTATTCCCAAAAAGGAACAAAAAAAGTTGTAGATGTGCTTGAAGCATCATCTAATTTTACAGCATTAAAAGACTTCGGAGCCGATAAATTATTTAAAACAAATAAAGTAACAACAAAATTTGCAGACGGAAGTACCGCATTTTTCAAAAAAACGGTGGATAATACACTCGGTAAAAAATATGACAAAGCCGGTCTTCCGCTAAGAAATTTAACATCTTTGGTTAAATCGGGAAATATTGAAAAATTAAAACAACTCCCGGCTTCACAACGAAAAGAAAAAATAACAATAAAAGGTGAAACACGCAGTTTAAACGAATGGATTAATTTGCTTTCAAAATATACGCAAAATTTGCAAAGCGGATATGACGAAAATTTCAGTTTGGGAGCAAGAAGATTGCGTGATGAAAGTCGCAAAGAAATGCTTGTTGATTTGCCTTCGCAAATACAACAAAGATTTTTTAAAGATAAAAAGAGTATGTTTACGTTGGCAAATTACAAAACGTATGCAACCTCGGATTTAACAAAAAATTCGCAGGGCAAACTGGCTTCCGACATAACTGCGGCAAAGAAAAAGTTAACAAATAACATCGGTTCGATAAGCGATGAATTAAAAATCAGCCTGAATAAAATTTCTGAAAACGTTAACATAGATGATAAATCATCAGGAACAGCCGTTCAAAATTTAAAATCCTGTATTGAACAATTTAAGACCTGTTCCGGTAATGATGAAAATAAAATGCGTGAAGAAGTTTGCAAAAAAATGAAAACCATCATATCCGAATTAAAATCACAAGTCGGAAATTCGCAATTATATACAGGAGATGATGCGGAAAAACTTTTGAAATCATTAACAGGATTTGAAGAAACATTAACTTCCAATACAAACGCAAAAGGTGCGTTGGAAGAAATTATGACTATTTTAAACGGTTTAAACAAAGCCGGAAAACATTTGGTTTCTGATGAAAGTTATAATGAAATAAAAAAAATATCAAAAAAAATAAGCAAAAATATAGAAAAAGCAACCGAATTGGAAATGGGCGAATATTTCTTAAAACAGGCGGAATTAAAAGTCGGTTCTGCTCCGACTGACGTTTTGTCGGTATTATTCCCCGTCGGAGTCGGTGCATATTCAATCGCAAAAGGTGAAGACAAAGAAGAAAAGATATCGGCGGCATTAACAACATGTATTCCGCTTGTAGGTACGTTTGCGACATTTGTTTACGGAACGGTAAAGATGTTATCGGGTGCAAAAAACTTAATGTTTTCGGCAGTAACCGGCTTGTTATTGGGTGAACTCGGTAATTATGCGGATAAGCTGTATAAAAATTATAAAGAAAAAGGTTCCGTTTCGAAAGTCGTAAAAGATGAATATAAAAAAGTATGGACGGGTTTAACAACCGAAATAAATAACAAACTTGAAGAATAAAAATAATATTCCGACTAATTTTCCCTCGTTTGAGTGAGTAAAAAACAATTTTTTAATATTAAAATAAAAGAATGAAAAGAATATTTGCATGTTTTATGTTACTTGTATTATGTACGCAAACTTCATTTGCCGTTGAGTTTGATACTTCAATTGATGATGAAATAAGAAAAACATATAACATTGAAGAACAAAATTTACCTGCATTACCGAAAGCAAGTCCGAATGTTCAAAAAGAAACTCCCAAAAAAGAAATTTCACAAACGGCAGAAAAATATAATCCGACCGGCAAAGTTTATTCTTTGGCGAGAGGCACAAAAATAGAGTTAATTTTGCAAAATACGATTAGCGATACGACTCCGAAAGGTGCGATTGTAAATTTTAAAGCAAAAAACGGTCTTGTGGCAAAAGACGGTACCATAATACCTGCCGGAACGGTTTTTAAAGGAAGAGTGGCAAACTCCCACAGTTCGCAAATTACGGGTAACGGCGGACTGTTGTCGATTGAAGTTAACGAAATATATTTTAACGGTGTAAGGTCAAAAATAGAAACCAAAACAAGCAATGTAAATTCACAAAAAATCTTTTTTAACAACATAAAAGGTGAACGCAAATATTGGAAAAATTACTCAAAGGTTATGAAACCGAGTCGTAAATTTTTCGGCAAAACACAAAAATGTGCCGGCTCAATGGCAGCAATTCCCGTCGTAAACCTGCTTGCGTTTGTTCCTTTGCTGACGGGAGCCGTGTTTTACGGAATAAGTTTCGTATCCGCACCGGTAATATCAATATTTAAAAAGGGCGGAAAATTGACGGTTCCGTCAGGCAGTATTTTTGACATAAAGTTAACGGATTCTGCCGAAATACACGGTTAAATCCGTTCTTTTGTTTTTATGTTTTAATAACGGGGATTGTTTCTTTTGTTGAGTATATACTTGCGAAGAGAGCGTTTTTATATTACGCTGTCAGTAGTTTGAAAGGAATAAAATATGTTAAGAGCCGGAATTGTCGGATTACCGAATGTAGGAAAATCAACTTTGTTTAATGCACTCACATCTTCAAGCAACGCACAAAGCGAAAATTATCCGTTTTGTACGATAGAACCGAATGTGGGAGTCGTAAGCGTACCCGATGAAAGATTGGAAATATTACAAAAGTTGGTGAATGCAGAAAAAATAATTCCGACCGCAGTTGAATTTGTTGATATCGCAGGATTGGTTAAAGGAGCAAGCAAAGGTGAAGGTTTGGGAAACCAATTTTTGCACAATATAAGAGAAGTTGATGCGATAATTCAGGTTGTAAGATGTTTTGATGACGTAAATACAATACATGTTTCAGGAAAAGTAAATCCTTTGGACGATATTGAAACCATAAATACTGAACTTGCACTCGCCGATATGGCATCTTTGGAAAAACGTATCGAACGTATCTCCAAACAGGCCAAAAGCGGTGATAAACAATCAATAACCGAATTAAAAGTATTTAAAAAACTTTATGATTTACTGTCCGATGCAACTTTTATTAATATAGAAGACCATTTTGAAGATGAAGAATTGGAAATTGCAAGAAACTCACAATTGATGAGCATAAAACCGGTTATATATGCCGCAAATGTCAGCGAAACCGATTTGGCAACGGGAAATTCTTATGTTGAACAGGTTAAGGAATATGCGTCCAAACACGGTGCCGACGTAGTCGTAATTTCTGCAAAAATCGAAGCGGAACTCGTTGATTTGAGCAAGGAAGAAGCAACAGACTATTTGAATGATTTGGGCGTAAAAAGTTCAGGTATTGAAAGAATGATACAATCCGTATATAAATTGTTGGATTTGACAACTTTTATAACGGCAGGTGAAAAAGAAGTACACGCATGGACGGTTAAAACCGGTTCAAAAGCACCCAAGGCGGCCGGTGTAATTCATACGGATTTTGAAAGAGGTTTCATAAGAGCGGAAGTAACGGGTTATGATGATTTTGTTTCGGCAGGTTCTTATGCCGTAGCAAGAGATAGAGGTGTTACCCGCCTTGAAGG
>CAZHCP010000085.1:0-6958 GCA_964531015.1 uncultured Muribaculaceae bacterium | reverse complement strand
GGTGTGAAATAGTACCTGATATTACAAGTTTAACCGTCATGTTTGCAACAATGCGATGTTTTCAAATGATACAAAAACAGTATGGCATACAATTTAAAGAAGTTATGACTGACAATGGTCCTGAATTTGGGAAAGGGAAAGAAAAAAATAATGAAATGACAAATCCATTTAAGCGAATGTTACATGAAATGGGCTTGAAACAAAGATTTATACGTCCGTATCATCCTCAAACCAATGGGAAAGTCGAACGTTTTTGGAGAACGATAGAGGAAGATGTTATCGAAGGTACAACATTTGATAATTTTGAAGAATTTGAAAAAGATATATTCGAATATATGATTTATTACAATGAATATCGACCACATCAAGGAATTGATGGGAAAATTCCGGCTAATTTTACCAAAGAATTACAAGATAAGTCATAATTTTCTGTCAACGAATTGCTTGACATTTACACGGTTGACTGAAAAATAAAAACTTTTGAGCTTTGTAAATAAGCAAAAAAATTAAAAATATCAGAGTCGTAGGGTGCAATTTTTTGCACCGATGATTTATTAAAAACAAAGAATTTTACAAAGTCCTCTCCCTCCTGAGAGGACTTTTAAATTTTTTTCTTATAAAAAACGAAAATGATTTTGCGGTAATTTTTATTTTTTTAAATATTTTCAAAATATGTAAAAAATATAAAGTAAAAAAAGAATTAAAAAATGTAAAAAAATTATTACAATAAAAATCTGACCGGCAAAAAATAAAATTACGAGTTTTGAAATATCCAAAAGTTATCAAAAGGATATGTGAATATGAAAATTAATTTAATCGGGGCAGACTGCAAAAGATATGCAAAATCATTTAAAAGCACAAGAACGGACAGAAATACGATATCAACACTTGTTGAAGGGAAAAAGCCGATAAATGAAAATCAAAAAATAAACATACTCAACTCGATTAATAATTTGGCAAGTAATCCGAATAAAGACAACATCAAATTTTTGTTAAATACGGCAGAAAATTTGGCATACGGTCAAAAAGGCGAATATTCCGATTTTAAATACGAATTGGACAAAGACGGCATAACGGAAGGCAACCGTGAAAATATCGACTGGTCAAAAACCTTGCAGGAAAATATTTTGGCGGCAATAAAAAAATCCGATGATAAAGAAGAATTATATGATGAATTTTTTGACGCATTTACAAATAACTTTAAATTAACTCCGCTGCAATCCGATATTTTGGAATTAAGAAATGACATAACCGAAAAAATAATAAACGAAGATATAACTACAGATGAAGAAAAACTTGCACAAAGCGGAAGAATAAGAAAAAATTTGGATTATTTTGTTGCTTCTTCCGAAATTTCCGACAGTGAAAAGAAAGAATGTCTTGAAAAATTTTCATATTTATTAAGTGATAAATATGAAATAAACGAACAATTACAAGATAAAAAATTGCAGGTTGTGGATGAAATGCTTAACGATATGGTAATAAAAACACCTGCCGATGATGCTTTGACAATAAAATCCGTTGACCAACGTTATTCCGGAATATGTGCGGCAATATCAATTTGCCGTAAAGCAATTGCTTACGAAGATAAAAGCAGATATATGGATATTGTGATGAACGAATTATCAAATTCCAAAACAATGGAAGTATATGATATAACGGACTTGGAATCACAAAATAAAGTCGAACTCGAAAAAGCGGAAATAGACTACAACAGTGCAATAAACAAAGGTTACAGGATAATTGATGCTGCTGCTCATATTTGGATGCAAAATGCACATGCAAGCGGTAACGGAACAATTCAAACGGAAAAATATACGGCATTTGATGATAATGCTTACGGCATTTATGACGATTCAAGCTGGTTTGAAGGTTTGGATAATGAAATAAGTCCTTATAAAGAACTTTTAAAAGCGGTCATAAAAGAAAAAGAATTAGTGGAACGTTTGGGGCAAAGAAAGAAAAGAAACCATGATTACACAAAAAACCTGAACAGCGTAAAAAATAAGCTGAACGAAGATTTAAGCACTCAAACTGCATTATTAAGAAAAACAATCAATAATGTATTTAATAACGAAAATAAATCGGAAATCACTGCGAAATCAATATTGGCATTTTACAACGGAACAAAAGAAAACGGTGAAAGAAATATTGCTCAACAACAAAGCAGACAAATAAAAGAAAATATTATAAGAAATTACATTGAAGAAAGCAATCCGGAGATGTCGGCGGAAGAAAAATCGGCATTGAAACAAAATGCGGGAAAAATTCTTTTAACGACGGAAGAAATAAATAAAATAAACGGACAAATAAAAAGATTAAGCACAAAAAATACACCCGCAGCAAAATACAGACACAACAAACTGTTATACCAAACGGCGGCAGCACACAGATTAGCAATGGAAGCAGACGTAAATTTACACGACGGAGTAATAAGATATCAAAGCGAATTAAATTTACCTCCGCAGGATAAAGCTGCCGTAAATTATTTAAAATCCGTAGGAAAAGGTTTTACATCGGAACAAATAAGAAAGACTTTTTCAGGTGAAAACGGTGAAGTTCCGAGCAAAGAAGAACTTGAAGCACAATTATCCGTTGATATTATCAAACTTGAAAGTATAATTCCGAATGAAATAAACGACATAATGCAAAAAATATTGGGTTATACCCTTAAAGAAGAAGTTTTGATGATTTTAAATATGTTGGAAAAAAATATCAACGAAAATGACCCTGAAACAATTAACAGAACAGCAGCACTTATGGGTTGCACAAACGATAAGAAATCAACATTAAAAGAAGTTGAAAATTGTAAAAAGAAATTAGAAAATGAGGGAACAAACAATTCCGACTTGCAAGACGTAATAAGAAAAATCGGTTATGAATCGGAAATCAATTTCGCAAATTTCATTATCGGTTCTTTCTTTGAAACGTTAAAAAACGGAATATCAAAAGAAGCCTACAAAGAATTGCAAAAACGCTTGAATGTAAAAGACTTAAATTACGGAATGCGTGAAATAAGCAACAGATATGAACAACTTGTAAACGAATACAACAACATTTACGAAAAATGGAATATTCCCGATTCAAGAAAAAACATATTAAAAGCAATGGAAAAGAATAAATTTGTTTTATCAAAAAGAGAATTGGAAATATTAAAAAATCGTTTTGATACAATTCAAAAAGGAATTGTAGCTAATGAAAAGAATATTAATGACGTAAATTTAAGAGAAAAAGAAAATACAAAATTATATAAATTTACGGAAGAAGAAAACAATATTTTGAAAAAAATCGATGACAGTTATGCGACGATAAGAAAATACAATACAATAAAATATAAAGACCTTAACGAATTTTTAAAAGAAGATTTGGAAGAACAATACGCAAAAATAGGAATGTTAAACGGACAATTCTGGGTAAGGGAAGAAGGCTCGTCAGGGTTATCTTCCGTTGAACAGTTGCGAATATTGGAACAAATGACGGGTAAACCGTATCACATAGAATATGACGTAAAAAATGCCGCAAAACAAATAAAAGAAGGCAAAGGCAGCGGAATTATCGCAACAAGTGTTGATGATAAAGATTATGCTTTCCACGCACAATATGTACCTTCCGTGACGGAAGAAAAGATGATAAATCCTGCAACGGGAAAAATCGAGAAAAAAGATATTTTGTGGACGGATAATTCTTGGGGAAAATCGGAACGTGAATTTTTCTGGGACGGCAAAGACGGTTTTAAACACACGGACTACGGAAGAAAATACGGTTGGAAAAACGGATTTATAACGGATGACACTTATAAAATCGGTTTGCCTGTTGATGAGATAAGCACGGCTGTCGGACATTCAAGAGATTATGACGAAGATTTCGGATTGTTCTCGGATATAATTTTACAAGGACGCCCCGCAAATCAGGAAGTAAAATTACAAAAATTATTAAAATATATTATTGAATACGGTAGTGTAAAAAATAATTTGGATGCACTTGCGGAAGCACTGAATAACGGTTCCAAAATCAATACCGAAAATTTAGACAAACTTGATGAAATAGCCTCTGCAAAAGCGGATAAATTGGAAAAAGAAGCTATGGCACTAAAATCAGCCGACGAGTTGGACAAGTTGGATGATGATGACGAATTAAAATTAACATTAAACAAATTGGCAACGTATATGGCAACGGATAATCCCGTATTACGAGAATATGTGTTAAACGTTACGAATAATGATGAATTAAACGAACTGAAAAAAGGAATTTTGGGCGAACATACAAACGTATTTTTGTATATATTGGGCAAATCACAAGACAATGTTGATTCAATCGAAGGAGCCGTCGAAAATAAATTACCGTCGCTTGTCGAGGAAATAAAAAATAATACAAACATTGAAATTACGGAAGAAGAACAAACAAATATATTGGAAGAAATCTTCAATAATCAAGACGAACTTGCAAAATTAAGCGGTTCGTTAAGTGATTTGGAAGAATATTTGTTGAACAAAACCGTAGATGTAATATTGGAAAAATTTGATAATGAAGAAACGGTAAAAACATTAATTAAAGCAATACAAAAAGAGATTTCGGAATACACGGACACAAACCTAAGGGTAAAAGATTTAAACAGCAAAGCATTAACACTTTCACCCCTGCAAGATAATTTTATAAATACAATTGATAAATATTTTAATCCGAAAGATGATGATGAACTTCTCCGCTATATACAAGGCTTGCAGGAATGCAGTATGAAAGATATTACGAAATTCTTAAATGTTTTAACGGATGAAGACGTAAATTTAAATTATAAAGCCCCTTATGAGTACGTAAAACAATTAAAAGCAGAAAATCAGGAAGTTTCGAAAGCATTTTCCGATATCGTAGTAAGTAACGAAATAGGTAAATATTTACCCGATTCGTATGGTGACAATGAAACCCCCGAAGAATTATACAGGGATTTATACATTAAATTAACGGATATGGACGTACAAAAGTTCATAAAGAAATTTAAAGCGGAAGCCTTTGAAAAATATAAATCCCGTCAGGCATTCCCCGAACCGGTTGTATTGGATGAGGCAAGCATTGAAGAAAATATTGACAATTTTTTAACTCAAATGTTTGAATTCAGTAAAAATGTTAATGATGCATCATATTCGTATGACATAATTACAACAACCGACAAAATATATAAGGAATACAAGGATTATCCTTTCTTCCAAAACATTTTAAATTCAAAGAATGTAAACAAATCGGAAAATGCAAAAGATTTGGAATTATTCGTAAAAGATTTGGAAGATTTGTATAATTTGACACAAAACGATGACGAATGGGAAGATATCCCAAACATTACGGCTTCGCTTATAAAAGATATTACTTCCGAAAATAAAGAACTTAACGGAGAAAACACGTTAAACAAACTTAACTGTATATATGACAAACTTGAAAAATTCGGAGTAAACGCAACAAGCCTTGAAGAAATTGAAAAAACAAAAAAGGAAGGACTAAAAACAATAAAAAATTATACTCGGGTATATGTAAATTCTTCGATTAATCCGAAATACAGAGATGAAGCTATCGGAAAGTTTAATAATATAATAAAAGGATATTCGAAAAATGAAGATAGAGAAGAACTTGCGAATAAAATTAACGAACTTCGAGATTTTATTATTGATAATCACATAACCAAATGTCCGACATTGTTGTTAAAAGATTTTGTGGAACAGGCACAAAATCCGAACAGAGATGAAGCGACCTATGAAGTTTTGAAACAATACTTAATTGCGACATTGGAAGTTGCACAACAAACCAAAATACAATATCAACTTGTTCAAAATCAACATGAAGGCATAAGCTCAAAAATGAAAGAAATGCTCCCTGCACTCAAAATAACCGATACAACCGATGCAGGCAGAGAATTTACTAATGAAGATACAATAAATTATATTATTGAAATGCTTAACAACAAAAATGACGGAAATAAAATTTTAAATTTATTTTTAAATCAATCAGGACTTGAAAAAGATACCGTAAAAGCAATAGTAAATACATTTAATTTAAAAACCGCAACGGAAAGATTTGAAGAGCAGGCTGAATTGGTATCGACTTATGCAAGTGATGTCATAACTCTTAAAAATGTACTGCAAGAATTTTTAAGTAAAAGTAATTTTCAATATGCTTCATTCCAAGATGTTTTGGATAATTTAATAAAATATGTGGAAAGAAGAACAAGAAAACTTGAAAATTCATCTGCAATTGACGGAATAATTATGGGTAAATCAATAAAGGAATTTATAAATTCAAACAATAAAGATGCATTAAACGATTTATCAAAATTTATGGTTAAGAAAGTCCGAAACTCGGAAGATTCCGCCGTAATTAACGATTTTCTGAATAAAATAAAGGAAACACACATTACCGATGAACAAGCCGTAATAAAAAAGGAAATGTATAAATCCGTAACAGAAATAATCATCGACGGAATTTTTGAAAGTATATCCGAAAATATAAATACACAAATCGAATATTTGAATGCGATACCGACAATGTTGCAGGACAGATATGATTTGTTGCAAAGCATAAACGTAAAACCTGATGAGGAAACGGAAGAAATGCTTTCTTCTTTTGATAAAAAATACGAAGAAACAATAAACTACATGAACGAATTGTGGGATAAAATAACACCCGTTATTGATAAAATATCCGAATAAACTTATAATATTAATAAAATTTTATAAAGGATAAAAATGAAAAAATTTATAAGTTATGCAATATTATTAATATTAATAACGGGGATAATTCCCCCTGCGTATGCTCTTAATGTCGGTACTTATAAAACGGAATCGGAATACGGTTTGTTGGACGGCTTTAAAATAAATTGGAAAAGAAAAGATAAAAGCCAAAAATTCATTGAACCGAGAGAAGAATCAACGAAGGAAGAAGCACAAAAAGAACTTAAATATTATAAAGAAAGCGA
>CAZHCP010000084.1:1533-7017 GCA_964531015.1 uncultured Muribaculaceae bacterium | reverse complement strand
CGACCCCCTCGTCCCAAGCGAGGTGCGCTACCAAGCTGCGCTACATCCCGATAATATATTCAATTTTTTTGACTTGGTATCGCCCCTACGGTGCTACCTCTCGTCGAAAACACTCAGTTTTCTCCTCGGCAGAGTCAAGCTGCGCTACATCCCGATAATATATTCAATTTTTTTGACTTGGTATCGCCCCTACGGTGCTACCTCTCGTCGAAAACATTTAGTTTTCTCCTCGGCAGAGTCAATCTGCCTACATCCGTAAAGATGTTTAATTTATGACTTGGTATCCGCCCCTGCGGTGTTGTTTCTAATCCCGCATACCTGCTTTTGTTAAACCGTATGCATTAGGGAAATATCTCAAGCCACACTCTTAATTTAACAACAATATTTGTTTGAGTCAAGTTAATTTGAATTTTGTTTTACAAAAAAGCACTTTACGAAAATTCTTACGTTAATCTGCCGTAAATCATAAAAATTGCATAAAATTGAAATTCAGCTTATTTCCACGGTTAAAGGCAGTTTCTTCACTTCCAATCGGTACAGAGCTTCCGCACCTAAGTCTTCAAACGCAATAATCTCTTTTTTTATAACTTTTTTAGCAAATAATGCCGCAACACCCCCCGTTACGGTGAAATATTTTGCACCGTTGCGTTTTATTGCGTCTTTAACCGCTTCATTTCGACTGCCTTTTCCGATAGTCGCCAAAATTCCCCTATCATAAAATTCCGGTGCGTATTTATCCATTCTTCCCGCCGTCGTTGGTCCGATTGAACCGATTACTTCCCCGGGGGCATTCGGGCAAGGACCCGCATAAAAAATTATTTTATTTTTCATTGAAAACGGCAATGTTTCTCCACTGTCCGACATTTCTTTTAAACGTTTATGTGCCATATCCCTTGCAACATAAACTTCCCCGCTTAACAAAATATTATCACCCGTTTTTAAGTTCTTAATTTTCTCAACATCTTCCGAATTAATTTCTTCCGCTTCAAAATCATCATCTTCTATATCAATAAAATCCGTTTTTTTATGCTTATAAATGATTTTTTCTCCACGGATTGTGCAAGAAGAATATCTGTCCGAATGACAATTTATGCAAACCGAAACAGGTAAACAAGCTATATGAGTGGGAAATGTCAGGGTCTTTACGTCCAAAACATAACAATCATCATAATTTAGCTCTGATTTTTCATTGACATAATTTTTAATCTTTTCCGAAAATGCTTCTTCTTCTTTTGTGAAAAAATCCGCAGTTAAAGATTTTTTTGCCAGCAATGTCGATTTTTCGGCAGTTCCGCCGATTCCCACTCCGACAATCATCGGCGGACAGGAATTAACCCCGGCTTCCGTTATAAAATCTCCGATTTTTTTTATGATTTCATCTTCATCAGCCGTCGGCAACAGCATTTCCGTGCGGGATTTATTCTCGGAACCGGCTCCCTTAATCAGAACTTTTAAGCGGATTTCTTCCTGCGGGATAATTTGCGTATGTATAATAACCGGGGTATTTGTATTTGTATTTGTACGGTCAAAAACGGCATTTTTTACAACCGATTTCCTGAAAAAATTGTCCGTATAACAAGATTTAACCGCCGAATTTATAACATCTTCAACATATTCTCCTTTTATGATAACATTCTGTCCGATTTCCAAAAATACAACAACCTGTCCCGTATCCTGACATAAAGGCAGTTTTTGTTCATAGGCGATTTTTGCATTTTGTAATATACTTTTTAAAATATTTTTTAATTTTTGATTTTTTGTCGAATTATATTTTTCTTTGAATTTAGAATATAATTCTTCATTTAAACACGTATTTGCCTCAAAACACAATTTATAAACGGCAGTTTTTATTTGTTCCGATTTAATTTCCATCATAAAAAAATGATATAATTTTATGAACGCAAAGTAAAGATTTTATTTATTATTAATAATATCTTCGTTATAATTGTTTTATAAAGGATTTTATATATGCCGCATTTTATAATTAATTCAAAAATAATAAACGAAAATAAAATTAAAGTTACCGATAAAGAGTTATACAAACACATAATAAAAGTTTTAAGAGCAAAAGAAGGTGAAAAACTTTTATTTATTGATGAAAATGAAATTCAATACGAAACGAAATTAAAAGAAATTACCCCTTCATATTTTTTGTGCGAAGCGGAAAAAAGCTATAAATCGCAGCGGAAATTACCGATAAATGTATATGTTGCACAAAGTGTGTTAAATTCCGATGACCAGACAAGTGCCGTTCAAAAGGCAACCGAATGCGGTGTTAAAGGCATTATTCCGTTACATACGGATAATTGTTGCGTTAAAGAAAGCATAATAAAAAATAAAATCGAAAAATGGAGAAAAATAGTAACGGAGTCCGTTAAGCAATGCGAAAGAGCCGACATTCCGGAAGTTTTTGATTTATGCACTATTGAAAATCTTATTGAAAATTATGAACAAGTTATTGTTTTTGCCGAAAAATATACGGATACAAATTTCTTTAAATATGTAAAAACAAATAAAATCGACAAAGATAAACCGATTTTAATTATAATAGGGCCGGAGGGCGGATTTTCCGAAAGAGAGTTTGATTTGTTTAAATCAAAAAAATTACCTTTGATTACGCTCGGAAATCTTATATACAGAGCCGATACGGCATTAACCGCCGCAATTACGACCGTTATCAACGGAGTTATGTATTATGAATAAATATTCCGAAATTATTGAGAGTGATGTAATTATAAATAAAATAAAACCGTTTCTGAAAAATAAAAATGCCTATATAGTCGGCGGTTACATACGTGATGTATTAATGGGAAAATCAAGCCCCGACAGAGATTTAATTGTTTGCGAAACCGATATAAAATCGTTTTGTGAAAATCTTGCGAAACAAATAAACGCACATTTTATTGAACTTGACGGTGAAAATAAAATATACAGACTTGTACTTGAAGATAAAATTAATTATCTTGATATAACGGTTCCGATTGAAAATTCTTTGGAAAAAGATTTAAAAAGACGTGACCTGACAATAAATTCCGTTGCTTATGATATAAATAACGGCAATTTTATTGATATTACGGGCGGAATTGAAGATATTAAGAACGGAATAATAAAAGGGATTTACGAAAAAAACTTTGAAGATGACCCTCTTCGTTTATTAAGAATATTCCGTTTTCACTCAAAAACGGGGTTCAAAATTGACAATGAACTTATCAACCTTACAAAAAAATCTTTTAAAGATATAAATAAACCCGCAAAAGAACGAATAACGGTTGAATTGTTAAAAATGTTTGAAGGAAAATACTGTGATACCGCTATTTTACAAATGGACGAATGCAATTTGTTGGAAGAAATTTTCCCTATATACGGGGAAGTTAAAAAAATTCCTCCGAATGCTCATCATCATTTGGATTTGCTTCATCACTCGATAGAAACCGTTAACCAAATTCAAAAAATATATGAAACATCAAATGAAGAAATAAAAGAATATTTGAATACGATAAAATATGCGGGCGTAAAGGAACTTGCGTTTTTAAAATTTGCGGGCTTTTTGCACGATATCGGCAAGCCCTCCTGTTGGACAATTGAAGAAAATACCAGCAGACATCGTTTTATAAAACATGATGACATAGGTTCAAATCTTGCCGTGCCGATTTTAAAAGATTTAAAATTCTCAAAAAAACAAATACAATACATAAAAACGCTGATTAAATACCATATATACCCGTCATCTCTGATTGGTGCAACCGATGTTACGGATAAAGCATATATGAAGTTTTATCGTAAAATGGAAGGTTTTGTTCCCGATGTAATAATTCTTGCAATGGCAGACAGGCTTTCTGCAAGGGGTGAAGCAATTACCGAGGAAATCGTAACAGAAAATATTAACGGGCTTACCCGTCTTTTAAATAATTATTTGGAACAAAGAAAAAATATAAAACCTCTTGAAAAATTGATTGACGGTAATGAAATTATGGAAATTTTAAACATTCAACAAAGCCCCGTATTAGGGAAATTAATTAACGAATTGAAAGAAGCTCAACTGTCAGGAAACGTATCAACAAAAGAAGAAGCAAGAGAATTTATAAAAGTTGCATATAAAAGTTTAAGTTGAAAATTTACTTTTTTGAAACGAATTTATTATTTTTTATATAAAAACGCCAAGGCAGTTCAACGGCTTTTTTTATGCCTATTCTTTCCGTTGCGACAATTTCTTCCGCAGGAATTTTCCGTGCCGTTTCAATCCATAACCCTGATGTTTCGTTACAGATGTCACACCCGTTCAATTCTTTTGTAATATTTAGTTCACGGCATAATTTTGCCGGCCCGTTCGTATTCTTAAAATTCCCTTCAAACGGCTCTGTTGCACGAATTAAAACGCCCGAGGCAAATCCTTCTTTATCGGTTATGATATTCAGGCAGTGATACATTCCGTAAGTAAAATAGACATAGGCAACTCCGCCCGATTGAAACATTACGGAATTTCGTTTTGTAACACCTCCAAATCCGTGGCAGGAAGGTTCGTCCTGCGTGTATGCCTCAACCTCGATGATTTTTCCCTTATAAATTTCTCCGTTCGGCATTTTTCGGCATAAAATTTTGCCCAAAAGATTTTTTGCAACCGTTAACGTATCTTTTTCATAAAACTCTTTTTTTATAATTTTTCCCATTTGATTTTTCTTCGTAATTAACCGCTTTTATCTCAAAAACCGTAATATCTTTGTCTGTATAATTAATTCTTTTTACGTATTTTTTATCCTCGGAACTTGAAAGAATAAGTGCAACGGCAGGTTTTTTGCCCGTCATTTTTGCATAATACAAGGATTGTCCGATACTCTCCGCCCATTTTTTCGCATAATCAAACTCAATTGCATATTCATTTGTTAAGCAATCAACCCTTGTTTTATCGGGCAAAACAAATTCTTTTATTCCTTCACAATAATTGTTAACGTAATCTTTTTCCGTCAATTTTTCGTTTTTGGAAGGCATATTCTCGTTTTTGTCCGAAGTGTCAATATCCGAGAAAAACACAAAAAGAATTACGAACAAAGTAAATATAATAAATTTAAAAAATTCCGAGCCTTTCATAAAATAATTATAAAATGAAAAAATAAAAACAGTACCCTCTCGTAAAAGAGAGTACTGCAATGTATGAAAGGAAAGGAGTTTGTATAGACTCTGAAATTAACCCGTAATATTTTGGACTTTTTCGCTCAAGCCGTCCATTTCGTCTTTTAACATTTTCTTAACGACATCGCCTTGTGCGTCCAACATTTTGCAAACCGTTTCAATGTTTTTTACTTTGTTTTGTAAAATCGTATCGGCATTATTTAAAATACTGCTCGTTACTTTTTGATATGCCGCCAAAGGTGCACTTGAACAACCTTGAAGTAAGTTCCCGATTAATGTTGTTCCCAAACCGAATGAACCCAAATAAGGTGACATTGCCTGTAAAATTCCGCCAAATCCCGAAACAACGCTTGCCGC
>CAZHCP010000084.1:0-1433 GCA_964531015.1 uncultured Muribaculaceae bacterium | reverse complement strand
GGAATATTCAAAGAAGTTCCGCCGCCCATAACCGACATAAAAGAACTCGGTGCTATCATGCTTGCCAATTTCCATAAGAAACTGCCTGCCGTACCGAAACCGGCACCGTCCGAAGCCGAACCGCTTACCGTGATATCTCTTAATAAGTCATAAGTTTCAAATAACATACATTTTGCATCGCCGCTTAATCCGCCGTATTTGTTTGCGATTACCAAATAACTGTCATTTTTATAGCTCATCTTTTACTTTCCTTACTGTCCTTTTTTGTTTTCGTGTTTATTTGTGTTTGCGTTCCGCATTTTATGAGAAGGTTTTAAACGTTGATTCAATGTTATCGTCCAAAATTGATTTAACGGCTTCCAATTCAGTTTTAAGTTCGTTTTGTTCCGTATCGATTTGGTTTAATCTTAATTCAAGAACTTTATCTTCATGTTGCAAAGATTCCGTTTGAGCGTTGAGGTCTGCAACCATTTTGTCATATTCGTCTTTGCTCATTGTGTAATCTCTTAAAGCCGCATCATAACCGTCATCATCGTGATATCTTGTCGTATCAACTTCAAGTGCTGTTGCAACATCCGGAATGGTAATTGAGCTTATTCTGCCGTTACCGTCGAAACCTAATGTAACATTATCGTATTGAACGCTGTCGGTATAGGTTTTATTTGTTTTTATGTAGGAGTTTAACGTATTATCGGTAGCCCCTTCTTTATAGCCCGTAACCTGAGAAACGGGGATAAAATGACTTTGACCGTCATTGTCTTTGTAATAATAAAGTCCGTCCTCTTCATCAACGGGAGTTAATCCGCTTGTTGAATTAATAAGATTTATCATTGCTTCGGGGTCTTGTGATAAAGTTAAATCATAAGTTTGAGTCGAATCTTTAATGCTTACCAATTTGTAACTTCCGTCTTCGTTTTGTACAACTTTCCATTGGTTAGCCAAATTGGTTTGTTCAGCAACGTTTTTATCGTAAGTACGTTCCGCATTTATATAATAAGTTCCGTCTTCATTTTCAAAATAACTTTTAATTCTGTAATCACCTTGGCAATTATTTGTCGTATCGGCAATACTGAAGGAATAGTTTGATTCGTAAAATTCCGTAGTATCGGGAGCAATAGGAACTTCCAACGCAAGTAATTTGCTGTACAGTGCATTAACTTCCTGAGCCAATGCGGTACGTTGTTGGTTTACCTGTTGACCTTCATATTCTATGTTTGATTTTCTTGCCGTTAATCCTAAAAATCTTGCTTGTGATGCCGCTAAGCCCATTTTCTTTCTCCATTGTTCTTTGTATATGTTTTATTTATCGGCACATTTTTTTCTTTACTTTAAATTTTGAACACGTTTTGTAAAGTAATGTTAACGATAAACGGGAACGAAAATTTTTGGTTTTGCTCAAAAGCATTGCCATTGCATAGTTTCATACTTATATT
>CAZHCP010000083.1:0-7138 GCA_964531015.1 uncultured Muribaculaceae bacterium | reverse complement strand
TTTACCAATTCTTTCTTCTGTTTTATCATTTCGTCAATTTTTTCTTCAAAAGTTCCGATAGTAACAAGACGATGAACCATTACGTTTTTATCCTGACCTATTCGGTAGCTTCTGTCGGTTGCCTGTTCTTCAACGGCAGGATTCCACCAAAGGTCATAATGTATAACATTTGTTGCCGAGGTTAAATTCAAACCGGTTCCGCCTGCTTTCAGCGATAACAACATTATTTTTTGGTCGGGGTTTGATTCAAATTCGTGCAACATATTCTGTCTTTGGTTTGTATTCAATGAACCATGGAAAAATAAAGGTGATACATTCAATTCATTTTGAATAATTGACGAGAGAATATTACCCATTTCCTTGTATTGCGTAAATGCAATTACTTTTTCGCCGTTGTCCAAAATTTGAGATAACAGAGAAATAAATTTTTCCGTTTTTCCTGATATATCTTTTGTCATTTCTCCGCATTTTAAATATTGGTACGGGTGGTTGCATATCTGTTTCAGTGCGGTAATTAATTTAAAAATAATACCTCGCCTGTTTATGCCTTTTTGACCGGAAATATCGGTCATTAAAGTATTTAACGTCTTTTCATACAATGCAGCCTGAGTTTTGGTCAAATAACAATATTCATCAAGCACAACTTTTTCCGGCAAATCATCAATAATTGTTTTATCGGTTTTTAATCGTCTTAAAACGAACGGAGAAATTGATAATTTTAACTTATCCGCCTGTTCGTATTGTTTAAATCGTTCAATCGGAATTGCATAACATTTTTGAAAATCACGAATTGAACCCAAGTAACCTTTGTTTATAAAATCAAAAATGCTCCAAAGTTCGGTTAATTTGTTTTCAACGGGAGTACCCGTCATTGCTATCTTAATATCCGATTTTAATGATTTAACGGCAACCGTTTGAGAAGTATCAGGGTTTTTGATGTTTTGAGCTTCGTCAATAACAATCATCCCCCAAGTTGTTTTTTTAATTTCTTCGATATCAATTCTCAAAATCGCAAAAGTTGTAATAAGAACATCGGCATTTAAGTCAAGTTGTCTTTCCGCTCCGTGGTATGCACTTGCCTTTATTGAAGGTGCAAACATTTTTAATTCTTTAATCCAGTTACCCATTAATGTTGTAGGACAAATTACGAGTACGGGAGCTTTCAGTTTGCCTTCTTCTTTAAGTTTAAGAATTAAACTGATAACCTGTATTGTTTTACCCAATCCCATATCATCTGCGATACAAGAACCGAAACCTTTTGTAGTGTTTGTGTAAAGCCATTTTAAACCGCCCAATTGGTAGGGTCTTAAATTTCCTTGCAAACCGTCAGGCGGAGTTACATCAACGGATTTTCCCATATCCTTTACGATATTTGCAAATGCTTCATCATAATCAAATTCATATTCGCCCAAATGACCCGAAAATGCGGCATGTAACATTTCCATTCTTGTAATTTTGTCGATTTTCGGATTTTTTAATTTATCTATAATTGATTCCGCTTCGTTTTGGTCGATTAAAATATATTTATTTTTATATTCGATAATTCCGTTTGCATTTTTTATCAATTTTTCAAATTCTTCAACCGAAATTTTTTCATCACCGATTGAAACCTGAAAAGAGAAATCAAAAATTCCCGCCAAACTGATATTACCGCCTTTTCCGTTCAAAATATCGGCAACTTCCTGTTCTCTTGACGTTTTTATTTTCGCATTGATGGAAGCTCTCGGCACGACTATATTTCCGAAATTCGGAGGGAAATTAATGTTTATACCGGCTTTATTCAAATAATATGCGGTATGAATCATTAATTTATATACATCGTTTAAAGACAAATACATTTTTAAATTTTCTTCATCTTCAAATAATGTTTCCAATTCTTTGTAGTATCTTAAAGCGTAATTCAGTTGTTTTTCAACGATAGTAACCAAATATGAATTTTGATAATTCCAACTTGTTCCTTCTTTGTAAATATCCAAAAGTTGTTTGGGCGGTTCTTTTTCGTTTAATTTATTGTCGTTTGCTTTAACGGATATTGTAAGTAAGAACTTGTCTTCCTCAATTTTTTCGATATCCAATTGCGGGCTTACGGGATATTTCCCTATATATATTTCGTCAAGCCATTCGCTGATTGCTTCCGCCAAGTCCAACGAACGAATAAATCGTTTATTGTTTTGAGGTTTCATAAAATATACGGAAGAAACTATTTCTTTAAACCTGTATGCTTTAAATTTTAAGAACATGAAAATTACGTAATTCATGTATTTTTCAATTAATACGTTTGCAATATTTTTCACGTCGGAGATATGTGAAAAATCGAGCGAATAAACTTCATCGAGCGAATTTTGCAGATTATTGTTAATTGCAAACATTTCGTATGTTATGCTAAAAAACTTATCGGTTTTGTTCACTTTCGGAAGGAAATATAATTTTTCAACGGTTTTCTTTACAAACTGAGTAATAATATTAAATATTTTAAAAGATTCCGTAACATTTTCATTAACAACAACGGAATCAAATCCCGAAAAATATTCCCAAATTAAATCCAAAGGAATTTTGTAGCCGATTTTATCCGTTTCCACGCCGTTTTCCGTTACGGTATGAACGGTAGAGGAAAATCTGTACATTGAACCTTTTGTTTTCAAATAAAAATCAAAATTATTCGTAGGTGTAACAAAAACTTCAAAATCCTTTGAATTTCTAATCAAATAGAAATGCGTATTTTTTATTACATTGCTTGAATTTTGAAATGTATTGGAAAACTCGTCTTCAACCAATTGATAAATTGTACTAATCATCAATCTGAAATCTTTTTTCTCGCAACCGACGGGATTTTCCGTCAAATTATGGAACATTTCGTCTATATTATTTTTTTTGAATGAAAAAGCAAATTTATTGTTTTTTCCTGTTTCGGCTGTCATATACTTCCTTTTAAAATCTAACCTTTTTTGATATTATAGCTCAAACAGAAATAAATAAAAAACAAAAAGATTATATTTTTTATTATTCCTATACATGTTAATATATAAGGCAGGAGAAGTTATGAAATATAAAAGTTGTCATTTGATTGAACACGGGATTTCCGTTGATATAGATTCCGTTAAGGCTTGTTGTTTATCAAGGGAATTTAATAAAGGTTTGTTGATGATTGTTCCGAAATATGAAAACAATAAAATTTTTTGGGATGAATTATTTAAAATTAAGAGAGAACAAAGAAAATTTCAACAAACACAAAATTTACCCGCCTGTGACGGTTGCTATAATTTAAGGGTTGAAGATTGGGATGATGAAGATTATATTTCATATATAAATTTTGACCATTGGAGTCAATGTAATTCAAATTGCATTTATTGCGGTGTGCAACAAAATAAACCGAAAACAAAAAATAATATTTTAAATGCGGTTAAAGAATTAATAAAGCTCGAAAAGTTTAAAAATAACGGCGAAATCACTTTTCAAGGCGGGGAACCTACCATTTTAAAAGAATTTGACCAACTTTTAAACTTATTTATTAAGCAAGGTTCAAAAGTTCGTATTCATTCTTCGGGGATTGTATTCAGCAGAGCTTTGCGTGAAGGCTTAAAAAGAGGTGCCGTAAGCGTGGTTATATCCCCCGATTCTGCATTTAAGGAAACTTATAAAAAAGTTAAAAGGGTTGATAAATTTGATAAAGTTTGGCAAAATATCAAACACTACGCAAAAAATTTGGAGGGTGAACTTAAAACGTCCGTAAAGGTTAAATATATCATTATCCCGGGTGTTAACGATTCTTTTGAAGAAATAAACGAGTTTTTGAAAAAAATAAAAGATTTAGATATTAAAAGTATTATAGTTGATGTCGAATATACTTATGCAAATAAAAATCTCGGTTCGATTTCCCCTCACGTATATATTTTAATGGATTATATCGAAAATTTTGCAAAAGAAAATAATATCGAATATGACTTGTATGATTCTGCAAAATATGCGGTTCAAAACAGAAAGTATCCTGTTGTGCAGGATTTTTCGTACGAATTTATAAAAAATCTCATTTTGAACAACTCACAAACGAAAAAAAATATTAATTATTAATTATTTTTCACTTTGCCGTGTTTTTCGTAATATTCCTTTATCGGTGTTAAATCATAATAATCGGATATTAATTTTACACGAGTGCCGTGCATAAAAATTGCATCAATTTCTTTATCGTAATAATTATATTCATCTCCGGCACAACACCAATAATCGCTTGTATCTTCGGGAGGGAACATAAGCGTTTTTATTTCTTTTGTGTCTGATAAAAATAATGATTTATGAATTATTCCGTAACACGTATTAAACCTTAAAAAGTTGAAATATTTAAAATCTTCGGGCGGTATGTGTGTAATAGTTTCTTTTGAATTTCTGACAAGATTTTTTAAATATAAAAAGTATTTTTCGTAGTTATGGCAGGTATTTATTTGCCAACATAAGTTTAAAATGCCGCAAATGCAAGAAAGCAAAAATAAATTACCTAAGAAATTTTTATTAAACTTATTTATGTCAATATCTTTATAATCAAGATAACAAATTAAAAATACAACGGGATACAATACCCATAACAACGGACTGTAATAATTCAATTCAAAATTCGGGTCGGGAAAAAATCCCGTTTTATTATACAAAATATAGCCCAAGAAAGATATAAAAGGTATGAAAAATACACTACTTTTCCAAGTGAGAGATTTTTTATAAAAAATACAAGCAACTGCAAGAATTAAAAACGATATCGTAATAATAAAATTACCGTTTAACAGATTTTGAAATGCACATAAACTCCCGTTTATCCAAGTTCCTAAACCCGCTGCCGAAATATTTTGCATAAATTGCAAATATATCAGCTTTAAGACAACATATATTGATGATAATAATCCGCCGGTACCGATTAGTGTTTTAATCCAAGAATTTGTTGTATTTTCTTTTTTCGTTGTCATTAAATACGCAAAAACAAATAAGATTATTCCGAAAAATATACTTGTTTCAAAAGATTCAAAAAGATAAATTAATAATAAACTTACGGGTATTAAATCAATTTTGTTTAACTTTTCTCTTGAAAGAAAATATGACAAAATCATAAAATAAAACAAAACGGCAATATGCAGTTCACGCACGGGCCAAATCATTGCAGGTAACGTAAAAAATGTATATAAGAAAAATGCCCAAACGGCAATATCATATCTTTTTGTCCTTTTGGCAATTACAAAATTCAAAATTAAACCCGTAAACTGTACAATTAAATATGACGTTGCAAACAATCGCAAATAATCAAGAAGATTATTAAATTTATAAAACAGAGTCGTTATATTAAAAGGTATTGCAACTATAAAATTTGTAAATAATCTTATCTTTATATCGGCAAATATATTGTAAGTCGTAAAATGAGCATCCGGGTCACGCAACAACAGCCCCAAAAACATTGCAGGTATATCAAAATGCAGACAGAATGCCGATTTGTAAAATAATACAATATAAAAAACAAACAGTATTACAAACCCCAAAAAAATAATTTTATACTTTGATAAAATTTGTTTCAAATCCATTTATAAGTTGCTCCTTAAAAACGACATAACTTATAATATCATAATAATCATGAAAAAAGGATTTTATTATGATAAAATTTAATATAAATATTCGGAGGAAAAAGCATGATTGGAAATAAAGATGTTGAGCATGTTGCAAAACTCGCAAGGCTCAAATTGACGGAAGATGAAATTGAAACATATTCCAAACAATTGGGTAACATATTAAAATATGTTGAACAAATGAACGAAGTTGATACTTCAAATGTTGAACCGATGCCTCATCCTCTTCCCGTTTATAACGTTATGAGAGAAGATTGCGTAAAATACGAACAAACAAAAGAAGAAATGATGGCAAATGCACCGTTTGAAGAAAACGGATTTTTTAGAGTTCCCAAAATTAATTAAAAGAATTGAGGATTTATGAATACAAAATATATCTTTGTTACGGGCGGTGTTGTATCTTCCTTGGGAAAGGGGATTGTAGCAGCGTCCTTAGGTCGTTTGCTGAAAGCAAGAGGATTTAGTGTCGTAATTCAAAAATTTGACCCTTATATAAACGTTGACCCCGGCACAATGAGTCCTTTTCAACACGGTGAAGTTTTTGTTACCGATGACGGTGCCGAAACAGATTTGGATTTAGGTCATTATGAAAGATTTACCGATACCGATTTGGGACAAATAAACAACGTAACTTCGGGAAGTATTTATCAAACGGTCATAAATAAGGAACGCCGTGGAGATTACTTAGGGGCAACAGTTCAAACAATTCCGCATATTACAAATGAAATTAAATCCAGAATAAAAAAAGCAACACAACAATTCAAACCCGATTTTATAATAGCCGAAATCGGCGGAACAATCGGGGATATAGAAAGCTTGCCTTTTATTGAAGCTATAAGACAATTCAGAAGTGAAGCAGGGTTCGGTAACAGTATATCAATTCATGTAACACTTTTACCTTATTTGCCGACATCGGGCGAATTAAAAACAAAACCTTCGCAACACAGTGTTACGACATTGAGAAGCTACGGTATTCAACCCGAAATCTTGGTTTGCAGAACGGCGAAACCCATTCCGAAAAAAGAAAAAGAAAAACTTGCACTTTTTTGTTCCGTTCCGCAAGATGCGGTTATCGAATGCCGTGATATGAAAAGCATTTATGAAGTTCCGCTTGCACTTGAAGAACAAAATATGGCAAGCGTCGTTTTGCAACGTTTGCAACTTCAAGACGTAACTCCGAATTTGGATTCTTGGAAAAAATTAGTTGATACGATTAAAAACCCGGAAAAAACAATGAAAATTGCGATAGCGGGAAAATATACAAAACTTTCCGACGCTTATATTTCGGTTGTTGAATCCTTAAAGCATGCCGGTTACTCGGTAAATTCTCAAATTGAAATAAAGTGGATTAATTCGGAAGAATGCAGCGATTTTGAAAAAGCGAAAGAAGCATTATCGGATGTTGACGGTTTGGTGGTTCCGGGCGGTTTTGGTGTACGTGGAATAGAAGGCAAATTAAATGTTATAAGATACGCAAGAGAAAATAATTTGCCGTTTCTGGGCTTATGCTTGGGAATGCAATGTGCCGTAATCGAATATGC
>CAZHCP010000082.1:0-7228 GCA_964531015.1 uncultured Muribaculaceae bacterium | reverse complement strand
TTGAAAGCAAACTCGGACAGCCGAACGAATACGAACAAAAATACAATGAATTGTTAAAACAAAAAGAAGAAGAAACAAAACGTATTCGGGAATATCAGCAAAAAAACGCAATGGAAAGAGGGTTTAAATCCCCCGAAGAAGCGAAAATATCCGATATGGTACAAGTTCAAGAGTTTAATTACTATTGGAATAATTTAAATACGATTTCTCCCGAATATTCAAACGAATATTTTTACCGGAACTGTTGATTATATTTTGACGTTTAATTTTTCTCCGTAACTTCTTCAATTGAAATAATATCGGATAAATATATTTTATTCATATCCAAATGTTCAATTTCGTAATTAATTTTCCAAGGATAAAAATAATCTTTAATCGAAGCAATATAATATAAATCCGGCGTTTTATCTATTTTGTTTCGTTTTTGGAACATATCATTCTTAAAATAAGAGATATACGAAACTTCAATAGTCGGGTCATAAGTAACCCAACCGTATTCGTCAAAATATACTTCAACCCAGGTATGTTTTTGGTTATCTTTTCTTGCAATATTACCCGTTACAATTCTTGCGGGGATTTTTTTTGCACGGCACAATGCAACCATAGCTGCAGACAACCCCGTACATTTTCCCTTTTTTGATTTTAAAACTTTTTCCGCACTCGGTGTTCCTTCAATAAGCGAATAATCTATATTTTCAACGACATAATCGTAAATTTTATCAACAATTTCAACCTTTGTGTTGCCGTTTATACTTTTCGCTATTTTATTAATATAAGGAGAATAAGTTTCAATATATTTTTCTTCGTCCAAATAGGTTTTTAAACTCGTTTCCTTTGAATAATTTTTATTTACGGCTTTTGCGGTGTATATGTCATAAGTGCGAACTTTTGCAATTCCTTCAATTATAATTCTATATGTTCCGTTTGATAAATTTGTAAGTTTTATTTCGGCAACTTTGTTTATCCCCATATCAATTATTTTTTCGGGGGCAGGAGATATTTTTAAATTTTGTATTTCCTGTTTCCCGTTTTCATTATAAGGTACGGGAAGTAAAAACATAAAAGCGGGTACATTGCCTTTTGATGTTACCGTGTATTCATATTTGAATTTATACTTTTTAAAATTTTTTATTTTGTTTGACCTGACCAATGACTTCACTTTTTTTGAAGTTTCAACATCCGTTGTATTACCTGTTTTGCCATTCATATCAAAAGGAAAAAATGACAAAATCAAAAAAACAAAAACAACGACAAATATGCCGACAAATAATTTTGTTATAAATTTATCAGATTGCATATCTTCCGAATTGTTCTTCATTTCGTATTTATTATCCTGTTTATATTTTCAACATGTTTTGGCAACAAATCTTTCAACGCATAATTATCCGTTATTGTTTTTCTTGCATTAAAGCGTAAATTATTTAGCTTATCTTTGTTTTCAAGTGCATATTCGATTGTTTTTACCTGTTCTTGAACATCAAAGAAATTAAACAACAAACCGTTTTCGCCGTTTTTTACAAATTCGCTGACCGGTTCCGTATTTGAAGCAACAAGCAAACAACCGCAAGACATTGCATCAAGCATTGACCACGAACACACAAACGGATAAGTTAAATATACGTGTGCCGTTGATACCTGTAATAATTTTACGTATTCACAAAAGGGAAGTGAACCGACAAAATGAACTCTGTTCATATCCAAATCCAATTTATTCAACATTAATTTTTTATATGTTGTGTTTAAAAGTTTTGGTCCGTAGCAAACTCTGTCATCACCGGCAATTAATATATGTAAATTCGGACGTTTTTTCAGTAAGATTTCCGCCGCTTGCATAAACTCAGGGAACCCTCTGTATGCTTCCATTCCCCTTGTTGCATACGTCACAATCTCGTTATTTCGGTCAAGAGTAATATTTTTGTCCTTTATAAAAAATTTCGCATTTTCATCTGGAATACAATATTCCGTGTCGACACCGTCATGAAGAACTTTTATTTTATGCTTAAATTCATTCGGTATTTGCTTATATTGAAATTTTGTAGGACAAATTCCTTCATCACAAGTGTATAAATCTATTAACAAATGAGCATTTTTCGTTCTTAACTTTGCAAGTTCGTCAACAGACAGGTTTCTTCCGTCAAAACCCATATCTCCGCCTTTTGAGTTATAAAACCATTCAAAATAACAAAGCAATTTACTTTCGGGAAATATATCTTTCATATACATTGTTTGTCCCCATGTATGACCGTATATAAGGTCGGGAACAAATCCGTTATCTTTTAATCTTAAAGCCGCCTCGGCTGTTGCCTGTGCGTGGATAATCGCTTCTTCCGAAAATCTTAAATATCTGTGGCAATCTTTCGGCACTTCACGTTTTGGCTCATAAATTATTTTTTTTATATTCGGAAGATTTAAAGTTTTATTGTTTGTTATAAAAACAACTTCATTTTTAGGGTCATGAGCCAATTCGGGTGCTACATGCCTGAATTGTGCGGGGAAATTTCTGTGTAAAAACAATATTTTCATTTTCTATCTGACCTTTATGCTTTCATCCAAATATTTAATCAGCGGATATATGAAAAATTCGATAATTCGTCTTTTGCCTATTTTAATTTCGTTTGTTGTCGACATCCCGGGTTTTATCTGTTCTTCGTTACCTTCGACCAATAAAGTTCTGTTTTCGGGTAAAATGTATATTTCATATACGGGTCCCATTTTCTCATCCTGAATACAATTCGGTGATATTAACGTAACAACTCCGTCCAAAATTCCGTATTTTTGAAAATTATACGTATCTATTTTTACGGATACGGGCATGTTTTCCTTAACAAAACCGACATCCTGATTCATAACGGTTGCCTTGATTTTTAATTTTGAATCTTTCGGAACGATAGTCATTAATTCTTCCGTTGCGGCAACAACACCACCGACCGTATGAATTTTTAACGTGTTTACATACCCGTCGATTGGTGATTTTATTGTTTGAATTTGTTTTAAAATCTGGTCTTGCTTGTTAATTATTTCCGCCAAAGAAGCATTTAACGAATTTATTTCATGTTCCAATGAATTAACTTCCGAAACAGCCTCATCATATTTTGTTTTCGGCAAAATATCCGCAACCTGAGATAATCTTGATTTCTTATCTTTTGCCAATTCCAAATTATAACGATATGCGGCTAAACGTTCTTTTATAACGGCTTCTTCTTCTTTTAAATTATTCAATTGTAACCCCGGTTCATGCTCAGCCGGTTTTATTATTGCCAAAGTTTGATTTTCCGTTACAAATTCGCCTTCTTTAACTTCAATTGAAGAAATTACACCCTTTTCAAGAGCTTTAACCGTTTTTTCTCTTCCGTCGGGAATTACGATACCTCTTGCCGTAACAACGACGTCAACTTTTCCGAAATACAACCAACATACGGCTATTACAAGAAAACTTATTACAAGCCAAAAAACGGCGGGGCCGAGAGGGTTAATCGGTCTTTCTTCAATTTCGGTCAACAAAGGTTTAAATTCGTGAGAATCATCAGCCTTGTATAATAAAAGATTTATGATTTTTTTTACAAAATTTTTCATTTTTTCTCCTACTCGGTTTGAGCCAAATATAATTTTTTATAATAACCGTCATGTTTCAACAATTGTTCATGCGTACCGCCTTCAACGATTTGACCGTTATCAAAACAAACGATGTAATCACAGTCTTTAATCGTAGAAAGTCTGTGGGCAACAATTATGGTCGTTCTGCCTCTTGTAATTAAATTCAAATTATCACGTATTATTCTTTCGGATTCATAATCAAGGGCGGAAGTTGCTTCGTCAAAAATTAAAATTTTCGGATTTGATATCAAAGCTCTGGCAATTGCAATTCTTTGTTTTTGACCGCCGGATAAACTTGAACCTCTTTCCCCAACTTCCGTATCATATCCTTTCGGCAGTTTTGAAATAAATTCGTGTGCCCCTGCGATTTTTGCAACCTGAATAACCGCTTCCATAGGAACGTTCGGACGAGGCAAAACTATGTTATCTCTGATTGTTCCCGAAAACAGATAATTCTCCTGAAGAACAACGCCTATATTTGTTCTTAACCATACGGGGTTAACGTTTCTTATATCAATACCGTCAATGTATATTGTGCCTTCCGTCGGATAATATAATCTTTGAATTAACTTTGTTAATGTGGATTTACCGCTTCCGCTTCTGCCGACAAAACCGATTCTGCTTCCCGCATGTATTTTTAAATTGATTTGATTTAATACCATAGGCGAATCAACGTTATATCTGAACGAGAGCTTATCAAAGAAAATATCGCCTTGAACATTACTCAACGTAATGGCGTTTTCGGATTGCAATTCCAACGGGCTGTTCAAAATATCGCCTATTCTGTCAACAGCCAATAAGGTTTGTTGAAATTCGTTCCATAAATTTACCAATCTCATCATCGGTGCGGAAAACTGCCCCGCAAACATCTGGAATGCTATTAACTGACCTATTGTTAACTTATTTTCTATAACAAGAACGACACCCGTATATAAAATGGAGATTGTCATAAGTTTTTGAAGTAAAGATGATATCGACCCCGTGAAGTTTCCTATAACCGCAAGATTAAAACTTGCTTTTAAATAGTTTCCGAGTTTTTCTTCCCATTTTTTGAACATTGAACCTTCAATTGCAAGTGATTTTACGGTTTGAATACCCGTAACGGATTCAACCAAATATGAATTTGAATGAGCCCCCATTTGGAATTTTTCTTCCAATCTTGAACGAAGTTCGGGAGTTATCAATAAATATAACGTTGCCGTTATTGAAAGAAACGCAAGTGCAATAACCGTTAATTTAACGCTGTACATAAGCATTATAACCAGAAATACTACCGAAAAGAACGCATCAAGAATAACGGAAACCGATTTATCCGTAATAAATTCTCTTATTCTGTCCAATTCACGGACTCTTGCCGCAATATTACCGACCTGTCTTTTTTCAAAATATATATAATACAATCTGAACAAATGTTTAAAGAGTTTAGAACCCAATTTTGCATCGATTTTATTTGTTGTATGAATAAAAATATAGTTTCTTGAAAGATTTAACAAAAATTCAAACATTGCAACAACAATAAAAGCAAAGCCCAAAACATTTAAAGTCGATAACGTTCTGTGAACAAGAACTTTATCCAATATTACCTGAGTAAACAACGGCGTAACAAGCCCGAAAAGCTGAATGACAAAAGACCCCAAAAGCACCTGAGCAACAATATGTTTATATTTTATAATTTCCGAGAAAAACCATTTAAAACCGAAGGCAACTTCACTATCAAGAAGTTTGTGTTTTAAAACAATTATTTCCGGATTAATTTGTTCTTGCAAATCCGCAACTTTTATTGATTTCGGATGTCTTTCGGGCGGTGAGAGAATAAGTGCGTTTTCATTGTTATCTTTTATCCCCAATAAGACGGAATACGAACCGTCTTTCATTTGTACAATCGCAGGCAACGGGTATTTCGGTTGAATACTTGTCAACGGTAAATTTTTCTTTTTAACTTTGAAACCGGAATTTTTTGCAACCCTTACCAATTCCTCGTGTGAAATATCGGCAGATTCTATCCCGAACTCTCTTATAACCGCACGCAAATCAATATCCGAATTATTTATTTTAGCGACAATTTCAAGTGCCGTTAATCCCGTGTTTATTTGGTTTTTGCTTTGTATTTCGTCTTTATTGCCTATATTTTCGTTCCGACTGTTTTCGGCTGTTTTATTTTCGTCACTCATTCGCTAATCCTTATTGTAAGTTGTCAGTTCTTCTATCCCTTTTAACAATGCGGTACGCAAAGTTTTATTTTTTTCGAGTTCCATTTGTTCTTTTAATAATTCAATTGTCGCAATGTTTGCTTCTATCGGAGAAATCAAGCGTTTTGACAATAATTTTTTTGTGTTTTCGTCTTTTTCGCTTAATTCGGAAACAATAACCTCAGAATTATCTATTTGTTTTTCCACATAATACAAATTTGAACGCATTGTTGAAACACGCTTTTTCAATTCGGCAATTGCCTTTTCTTTCTCAACGAAAGCTTTTTGATACTCATAGTGTGCTTTTTGTACGATTGATGAATTTTTCATACCGTCAAATACGGGCATGTTTAAAGAAGCCCCTATTGACCAGTTTGAAGGTTCTATGTCCTTGTTTGTGTCAATATAACTTCTCACATCGCTGCCGTATAAATAATAACGTGAATACAAGTTTAATTTTGGCAAATAATTTCTTTTTGCGACTTTCAGTTCTAATTTTTTCTTATTTAAAATCTTTTCGTATATATCAAAGACCAATGTTTTTTCATAATCTTCAAATTCAAACGGATTAAAAGAAGGTTGCGGAATTTCGGAAATTTTAACATTTTGCGGAGAATATAAATCATTGGTATAAAAACTCAACAAAGTTAAATATTCCTCATAGCTCGCCAAAATATCGTTTAATTGAAATTCATATTTTTTTACTTCCGCAATTTTGTCATTCAATTCGGATTTTGAAAGTTCTTTCGCCTTAAACAATCTCTGCGACATTTCCAAATTTTTTTTAGATAATTCTATGATTTTATTCGTATATTCCACTTGTTTTGTAATACTGCACAATCTTGTGTAAATGTCGGTAATATTGAGTTTTAATTCTTGCAATTGTTGTTTTTGAAGAAGTTTTTGCGTTTCCGTGTCTTCCTTGGCAATATCCAAATTACCTTTTCTGACACCAAAATCAAAAAGATTATAAGCCAAAGTAAAGCCCAATACGGACTGATATCTTGTATAAGGGTTAATAAAAGTATCCCCTACATAAGTTGTCGGAGATAAAACATTGTCCTGAAAATTCTTATTATATTCCGTACTTGCCCCAAAATAAATTTTGGGGAAATATTCCGAGCGTGCCCCCCTTATATCCTGCGATACGGATAATATGTTAAAATCGGCAATTTTTAAATCATAAGAATGTTCAACTGCTTTTTCAATTACATCATTAAATTCAATTGTTTGAGAATATACTTTATTTTCAACGGAAGTATTTGATGTAATTTCTTTTTCATCCGTATTTGTAATTTCTTCAACTGCAAAAGAAGCGTTCAAACATACAAACACAAATAAAACACAAACTTTAAAAACCGAAAAATATCTGTTTGATTTAAACATAATCCGCCACTAATCTACATAGTGAGATTATGACCTAAAAAAGAAAATTTTTCAAGAAT
>CAZHCP010000081.1:0-7268 GCA_964531015.1 uncultured Muribaculaceae bacterium | reverse complement strand
CCACTATGGACTTCTATTTTTAATTTATTTGCTACTTTCCGGATATTCTATTTTTTCGTCAACCCTCATCCTAACCTTCTCCCGTTGGAGAAGGAACTTAATAAAATTTATTTTTTTAAACATATAAAAAACTTGCCTCAAAATCAAATATTGGGGTAATTTGAAAAATTTTATTTTTATTCCGAGGATTTGAATTTTTAATGAATTTAAAATCCGAACTATATCCAAGGAAGCGGACTTTTTAAAAATTTTTCTTATGCCGTAAAAACAGATGAAATTTTACTAAAAAGTAAAAATAAAAAATAAATTAAAAAAATCATATACTCAGGGAATTCTTGAAAATTAAAAATGACATGATAGAATAAGAACCGTAAAGTAAATATGAGGAAATTAGGTGAAACTCCTAAGCCGGATCGCGACCGTTAAAGTCGGAATGCTCTATAATTTATTATTAATTGCGAAATCCGATTAATAATGTTTATGAGCTCCTTACAATTATGGTAAGGATTTTTTGTATGTCAATGCCTGTTGTACAAATGAATACAAATAAAGCGGGATTATGCCCCCATGGGCTTCCGTTTGCGGCATGCCCGATATGCAGCGGCGGAATGGCGGGCGGTGGCGGTAAAAGTGTTGCGACAAAACCGATGAAAAGTAATCAATGGTCGTATATGAAATGTTATGCGGAAGGTATGGCAATAAAAGCAAGAGAAAAAATTGAAATTTCGCATAAAGATTTTTTTGAAAAAAGTGCCGATTTCGCAAAAAAAATGCAACAATCAATAAATAATTTAGCGGATAGAATAAGAGCAAATGTCGAAACAATAAGGAATATGTTACCCGATTTCTTAAAACCAGCCTTTAATGCCGTAAATAATATAATTATAAATCCGCTTTTGACTTTAATTTCAAAAGTACCGCAAATTATAGAAAAGTTTGTTAATTTTGTGAAAGATACAAAAACTTTGATACAAAATGCGGGTGAAAAAATAGTTGCGTTGTTGGGTGATATAAAAAACTTTATCGAAAGAAAAGTTGTTGAAAAAATCAAAAAGAGTATAAAGAAAATATTTTTGTTCTTTGTTTCAAATACGGAAGATGAAAATTATCAAAATGATGAACAATTGGCTGTTTTTAAGTCACGTGAAATAAAAAAGTTTTTAGTAAAGTTAATAAAAGTAAAAGAAAGGAATAAAAATGCAGATAGGGATACTGCAAAGTCGTAATGCAAAGATTAAACAAAAATCTTTAAATGAAAAAAACAAATTAAAGCAAAAAGAAATGATTAAGGGAGTGTTGCTTGATAATCATATAAAAAACAATGAAAAAGAATATTCGTTTTCAAATATGGAAGATTCATTGTTGATATGTGATAAATACGGCGATAAGTATATTCCCGCTGAAACCTCAAATAAAAAAAATGAAAGCTCTTTTAATACAAAAAAAGCGTTGACTCCGTTACTCATCGGGACGGGCGTGCTTTTAGGAGGAAGTTTTGCACTCAGTGAAGTTGTGAAAAAATCTTCAAAAACAATATTAACTTCAAAAAGTTTTGAACAATTACCGGATTTGGCGGTAAACATGAATATAAAAGAAGAACCGCAATTTGCAATATATCGGGCAATAAGAGAACCGAGCAGTAAAAATATATTGGGTGCGATTGGCGTTTTTATTATGGGCGGAATTACAATTGCCGCAAAGAGTTTTATTGACGGTGCAAAAGAAATTTGGTTAAAAAAGAAATCTGCCGATATTGAAAAAGAATTGCAAGAAAATTTAATTTCCGTTGAAACAGGAGAATTTGCAGGTAAATTGAAAGTTATAAATGATATTGCCGAGAAAAATATTAAATATTTTGATTCGGTATTAAACAAAAAAGAAGTTATAAACGAAAAACCGCCGATATTTGCCCAATTTCCGTCATTTTGGGGGATAAAAAAGCAAACCGGCGAAAATAAAGAAAAAGAAAAAAATAACGAAAAATTAAAGAACATAGGTTTTGTTGCTTTAACGGCGGGTATAACAGCGGGGGCCGTTTTGCTCGGGAAATTAAGTCTTTCCAATTTGAGAAAAACCGTTGCAAATTGCAATACTTTTGCAAATAACGTGACGGAAAGCACAATTGACACAATAAAAACAATGAGCGAAAAAGCGGATAGAAACGATATTCCAAAACTTACGGAATATTTAAAATCAATATGTGCAAAACCTGAATTTATAAAGGAAATTGCCAAAAAATATAATTTGAGCGAAATTGAAACAAACGGAATTATTAAGGCCGTTGAAGAAACAAAAAAAACAATTTTCGCCGATGCCCCGACTGCATTGGGCGGTATTCCGAAAAAAATTCAGTATTATTGCTATATTGATGAAAACAGAGGTCATTTGTATAACTGGATTTTAAACCCCGAAAATAAATTTACAAAATATCTGTTTACCGCATTTACCGCTTCTACTGCTGTTGAATACTTGTTTAAACAGGGAATTGACGCAACAAAAGAACTCGCCGTGATGAAGGAAAATGCAAAAACCGAACTTGATTTGAGAAAACGTTTGGTTGATACGGAAATCAGAAATTTTAAAGCAAAAAAAGAAAGTGCAATAAATCCGTTAATGGAAAATTTCAGAAATAAATTAAACAGCGGAGAGCGAACAAAAGAAGAGTTGAAAGAATTGGCGGATAATATACTTTCCGAAACAAAAAACGGTCCTCCGTATGTTTACAACTAAATTTATGAGGAATTCTTCATTATTCCGTTAAATTTTACGGAGTATTCCGAGTCGTGATATTAAGTTGAAGGCAGAAAAAAAGAGTTATAATACAACAGCCTGCGGTAAGTGAATTTTGATTTTTGTACTTGCCACGGGCTTTTATTTTATTGAAAAAATGTGCGTTTCAAAAAAATACCCGATATAAAATTCATTCGGATTTTTGTATGATTAAAAAATTCAAAGATTAAATATTAATTTTTGTAAAAGAATATTTTTTCATTAACAAATTTTTAAATCAGAGGTTATATATTAATATAGAGAGAGGTAAAAATAATGAAAATTTCTAATTCTGCAAACTTATTTAACGGTCAAAAAATATCTTTAAAAAATCAAACGGTTCCTTCTTTTAAAAGAATAGAAAATGAAAATTCAAAAGATAAATTTACAAAAAACACGCAAAATACTGAGAACTCTTATGAACCCTATACTCCGCTTGGGAAATTAGTGAAATGGATGACGGATAAAATCTCAGATATCCAAGCCAAGAAATCCGTAAGCAACGAAGATGCGGTTCCGCAAGAATATATTGATTTATTTGAAAAAATTAAAGATTTTGACGGTAATATGTTTCCCGTTAAAGCATTTTTGGAGTTATCCAAAATACTGGGAGTTGATGATATTTCCATAATAGAATATTTACCCGTTCCGACGGGAACTCCGACATACGATTTGAATATAGCAATAAATACCCCCTCTCGAATCAGAGATTGTTATGAATTTTTAAACAAGGATGATTCTCGGAAATGGGCGGAATTGGGCTTTTTGGCCGGCGGTTTAAAACAGGTTCAACAATATTGTGAAATTCTCAGACTTGGTGATGAAGCAATGGAAGCATATAAAGAAAAGTATAAAAAAGCTTTTTCCTTGGAATATGTCAAATTTTTAGGTTTTGTTTCAGAGTACGATGTCAAAAATGAAATTGAACAACACAATCCGAGTAAAGTTAAATCACTGCCGCCTCATGTTCATAATTCAAAAGAAGAAGAACACGCAATCAGGTTACTTGAAGCTTTCAAACAAATTCCTCCCACAACGATAGGCTCTTCCATAACGGATGATGAAGAACTTAACAAAGAACTGTACCTAAAAAGCAAAGAAAAAGCAAAGGAAAAAAAAGAAAAATTAAAGAATGAACCATTATCGGTAAAAATGCGAAACTCTTTTGAAAATCGCCCTTTAGAAGAAGACAGATTTATGCCGGAAATTCAAAGTTTGAAAAATAATTTGGCAATAGAAGAAAAGAAAAATTATGAAAAAGAAATTTTTGAATATATAAAAAAATGGCAGGAAAAGAAAGAAAAACCCGATGAAAAAATTTTAAACACGGTAAATAAATGCCTTGAATTAATAGAAAATAATTATCAAAAATATATTCTTGCATATTCCGATGCTTTATATGATAAGGCTCATGAATCACCGAATTTCCCCAGTTTACGTGAAGATTTCGACAAGTTGGAAGCCTTTTGGTACAGCTTATAAACGGTTGTCAAAGTACATTCGGTTTGACTGTTTTTTTACAGCAGGTTTGATAATATGCCACAGGTTAGAAACAAATCAAAAATTTATGATAACATTGAAAATAGCAATTTTATCAGATTTCAATTGTTTTACCTTATCCTGAACAGAACAAATTTTTATTGTTCAATTCTACAACATAATAACTCTTTGTTAAGAGTATCAATGTTGTTTGCATAATTATTAATAATGTTTGATATTTTTTGTCCTGAAATCATAAAACAATACCTTTGTTATAATGTAACTACTATTTTATTTGCAAATATAATACTCAAAAGTTAATAAATATACCGGTTATGCACCATAAAAAATCAAAAAATTAATCAAATAAAAACGTATATGATTTTAACATTTCTTTACAATCATAATAAATTTGTAAATGTTCCAAATCAAAAATACTTTATATAAATACCACAATAAGGAATAGTAAAGGAAATAAGTTATGGTTAACGGACTGACATTATCAGGCGTAAATACGCCGGTTTTAAGCTACAATTTAAAAAATTACAACAATGAAAACAAAATTCAAATACTTCCGAATGATGTTTTTGAAAAAAGTTATTGCATAATATACGATTCGGAAGACAAAGAAATTCTTTTTAAGCTTAAAAAAGATATTGAAAACTGCAAAAGAGAAGATTTTAAATCGGAAGAAGAATATCAAAACACGTTAAATACAAGAATTGAAGCTTACAATAAATTCAACGAAAAAGTAAAAGGATACGAAAAAGACAAAAACGAACAACAAATAAGTACATTTGAAAGAGTCCTTAAATCCGTAGGAAATTTTGCAAAAGATATCGGAGAAGCAATAACCAAAGGCGGTAAAGAGTTAATTGAACTTCTCGGAAAAATTGTTAATAAATTTTTATAATATTTATAAATTCGAACAAGACAAATTTCATTCCTAAAAAAGAGAGGAATATAAAATATTCCTCTCTTTTTCTTATATGAATAAAATATTATTCGGCAGAATAATCGCTTATTTCCGGAGTTCCGAACATGCCTTCAATTTCTTCCAATATGGCAGAGGGTTTTCTTGCATTGTTCTTCTTAGCTGCTCTTCTTTGTGCTTCTTTGTCTTTTTCCTCCGAAGCATTCGTTAAGTGATAGAATCCCGTACCGGCAGGAATTAATCTACCGATAATTACGTTTTCTTTTAATCCTCTTAACAAGTCTTTCTTACCTTCAACAGCCGCTTCCGTCAATATTCTGGTTGTTTCTTGGAATGATGCCGCAGAAATGAAACTTTCCGTATTCAAACTTGCTTTTGTAATACCAAGTAAAACAGCTTCATAAGTAGCTTCAACACCACCGACTGCTCTTACCGCTTCATTTTCTTTTTCAACTTCTTTTAATTCCAAAAATTCTCCGGGAAGTAATTTTGTATCGCCTGATTCCAATACTTTTACTTTCTTGGTCATTTGTCTTACGATTACTTCAACGTGTTTATCCGCAATTTCTACACCTTGTGAACGATATACTCTTTGTACTTCGTCAACCAAGTATTGTTGTGCGGCTTCAACACCGTTTAATCTGATTACGTCGTGAGGATTTAAAGGACCGCCCGTTAATGCCTGACCGACTTTTATTTCCTGACCGTTAGCAACAATAATGTTTGAATCTATTGTATATTTAACTTCCTGACGTCCTAAATCTCCGTTTAAGTACAATCTCGGGACATCTTCATCAATTTCGATTTCGGCAACACCCGAGTATTCTGCAACTACTGCGGAATCTTTCGGTTTTCTTGCTTCCAAAAGTTCTTCAACACGAGGCAAACCTTGAACGATATCACCGGTTTTTTGTCTTTCAAATACCAATGTGGCAATCATATCGCCTCTGTTTACCAATGAACCGCTTGCAACCTGCAACATCGTTCCGGGGCTGATTAAGTACGGACGACCGACTCTTAATGTAATCGATTTTTTGTCAACCGCTACTACAACACCTGATTGTGTTGATAATTCACCGCTTTCGGAAATTACGGAATCCATTTTTACCAAATCGCCTTTTGCTACAATCGGTTTTGAATTTAATTCGATTTTTGTTTCATAATTGTCGGAAATTAACAACAAACGTCTTACATCCTGATTGTTGTCTTTTATGCTTGCAACCGCATCACTTATCGCCAAAACCTGAGTTTTTGCTACGGGAGTTTTGGGTTCGATAACCTGACCGTCTTCAACCAACAATTCGGTTTGCATTGAAGCAGCCGTTTTTGAAGTTCCGTCAGCTTCTCTTCTGACAATTAACGTTTCCAATACGACGATTTTCAGGTTTTCGTTTTCATCAAGCTCAACCATACCTTTTAAGTGGCTTAAATAACCGTCCATTTGCAAAACAAGGCTTGTTCTTGTTAAAACTCCGCCGTCCAAATTTCTGACTCTTGCACCGTCTTTATATTGCAATTGAGTAACGGGAACCAATGAAATTGCTTCATCCGTTGTATTAAATTCAATTGATACATCTTTTGTTTCAATATTGAATCTTTGAACCGGTCTGACCAATACCTGAATGGGCTGATTTGAAATCGATTTTTCATCCAACGCACCGACACCCAAATCATCTTCCATTTCATCAATATCATCAATCGTATCTTTTTCGTTATCCAATATCGTAATGATTGAATCTTCTTTAACTTTGATTTTGGGAGCAATTTCAGTTCCTGCTTCAACAACTTCGCCTTCTTCAACTTTTAATTCGCCGATTCCCGCCAAGTTATATATTTCACCGGGTCTGATAACGACTTCATGAATCATATCGTTAAATTCTCTGATTTCAACAATACCGTCAATGTGTGCATACAAGTCTTTTACAACTTCCGTACCTGCCGTTACGAATGTTCCCGATTCAACCATTTTTAAAGATGAATCTTTATTTACCTGATGAATTTCATCCGGAATAAATATTACTTCCCCGGGAGAAGTTATAATTTGATTTTCATCAACTTCAATACCGTTGTATCTGATTTCACCGCT
>CAZHCP010000080.1:0-7302 GCA_964531015.1 uncultured Muribaculaceae bacterium | reverse complement strand
CGCGGAATTTCGTGCCGGACCAACCTGCGTAGCCGTCGGACGTTGTGTAAAGATAATATGTGTCACCGAAAACGTCAATGTCGGGATCCGCGTACTGACCGGCAAGCACGGGGTTACCGCAAAGTATCGCGTTGACCGTCCACGTTTCTTCAATGCCGTTTACGGTAAATGTGACGGACGCGGCTTCGCCGTAGGTGACCTCAATGTCGCCGTCCGCGTCGAGTGTTGCGTTTGGCTGAGTTGTGAATCGGAGCTTTACGGACGTGTGATTTTTGGTGTTGCTTTTGCTTACGTAAACGTCAACGGTTTTCGTGTCCGTGTAGTCGAGGTAGGTTATGATGTTTGAGCGCGAGGAAGTGATGTCTCTGAACGGTGCGACCGCAACTCCGAGCAGCTCGGCTATTTCCGTGTCCGTAAGTGCGGTGTCGTATACCTTTACATTGTCAACATAGCCCTTGAAGTACTGGTCTCCGGAATAAAAAGATTTACCGATATAAGCGATAATGTCGCTGCCGAAACTCTTGAGCGAGGGGGCGATGTTTGTTTCCTCATCGGTGCATTCACCGTTGATATAAAGCTGCATTGTTGAGCCGTTTATAACGAGGGTGACGTTTGTCCAAACGTTTTTGAAGTTGCCGGAGGCGAGAACGTCATATTCCGATGACCAGGAATTTTGCGTTATCGCGTAACGGAATTCGCTGCTCCTCGTGCGGAGAAAAAGGTACTTTTCCGAATCCTTGCCGATTGCGACGGTGAAGAAATTTTCGCTGTCCATCATCGAGCAAACATCGAGCGAGAGCGTAAGCTTTGTCTTGCCGTCAAAGAAGCCTACGGGAAATTCAAGATACGCACCGGAACCATTCAAATAAAGTGCATTCGACTCAATCTTTTCGACGTATTCGACCTTTGCGCCGCCGCTGAGTTTTGCGTCGTTGTCACCTGCGGAGTCGGAGCCGTCGCCGGCTTCAAAATCGTAGCAGAGGATGGGACTCGGCAAATCCGATTCGTCAGCGGAGACGGAGATTATTGCAACGAGCGCCGTTGACGCTATAAGCAAGACGGAAATAAGCGATTTTAACGTAAAAGGAATGTTTTTATGCATAAACAGTCTGCCTTTCGGAATTTTATTTTATTATACATTATAATTCCGTTGATTTCAATTCCGTTTTGCCGCTTTTTGATGTGAAATGTTTATAAAAGCAAAAAACAGACGGTTTTTTTACCGTCTGTTTTTCTTTGCTCCATCGGAGATTCGAACTCCGGACACCTTGATTAAAAGTCAAGTGCTCTACCGTCTGAGCTAATGGGGCGAACAAATTCAAGCTAAAATATAATACAACATTTGTTTCCGTTTGTCAATAGCTTTTTTAATAATATTTTGCTTTTAGAAAAAAGAAATTTTGGCAGGTTGCCTTGGCAGAGGCAATATTAGTATGTTATAATAGTTAAGTAAATATTCTTTTCAACGAAAGGGTACCGACAAAATGGCAAAAAAAGGTTTTTATTCACCTCTTAACAAGGCGATCCTCAAGGAGGAAAACGCTTATACCGAAAACAGATCACGCGCTCTTGAATATTTGAGACTTCTTTCGGCAGATACAATGCTTTACAGCTTCCGTCAGACTTTCGGCGTTGATACCAAAGGCGCACCGCATCCCGGCGGATGGGACGAGCCTCGCGGACTTCTTCGCGGTCATTCACTCGGCCATTTTCTTTCCGCGCTCGCACTTGCGTATTCCTCCACGCAGGATGTTTTCTACAAGGATAAGATAGCGTATATAGTTGACGAGCTTTATTCACTCCAGCAGATGAGCAAGGGAAAGCCGTCTGAATTTAAGACGGAGTGCGATCCCGACAATTGCCGTCAGGAAAATTGGAGCCGCGATCCTTCCACATGGGGCGAGGGATTTATCAGTGCTTATTCTCCCGATCAGTTTGCGCTTCTCGAACAGTTCACACCTTATGCGAGAATCTGGGCACCGTATTATACACTTCATAAAATTATCGCAGGTTTGATCGAATGTTATCAGCGCACCGAAAACGAAACTGCGCTCAAGGTTGCGTGCGGTATCGGTAATTGGGTATACGACAGACTTTCCGTTCTCACACCCGAACATCGCAAAAAAATGTGGGGTATGTACATCGCCGGCGAATACGGCGGAATGAACGAGTCCCTTGCGAGACTTTATACAATCACAAAGGATGAAAAATACCTCGCGGCAGCGAAAATGTTCGATAACGAAAACATCTTCCCCGGTCTTGCGGAGGGCGAGGACACAATTCAGCAGCTTCACGCAAATCAGCACATTCCGCAGATCATGGGTGCGGCTCTTGAGTATGTTGCGACAGAGGACGAATATTATCACGACGTTGCAAAGCATTTCTTCGAGATCGTTACCGAGCATCATATGTATTCGATCGGCGGCGTCGGCAGAGGCGAAGCTTTCCGCGAGCCCGATCTGCTTGCGAAGAATATCGAGCATGACCGTAACTGCGAGACCTGCGCGGCATACAATATGCTCAAGCTTGCACGTGAGCTTTACGCATACGAGCCGGATAACGCTTCTTATATGCATTACTATGAGCGCACGCTCATTAACCATATTCTCTCGTCTCAGAGCCCGCATACAACGCCCCATATGCATAACGGCGTAACATATATGCTTCCGATCGGTCCCGGCGCGAGAAAGGATTACAGCGATGATATGTATTCCTTCACTTGCTGCCACGGTACGGGTATGGAAAACCACGTTAAGTATCAGGATGCCGCTTACTTTATCTCCGAAGAAAACGGCAAAACAAGAGTGTATCTGAACCTGTACATCCCCTCTGAGCTTTCGCTCCCCGAATACGGAGTTGAAATCAAGCTTGACACCAAGTTCCCGCACCCCGAAACCAAGATTACTCTCGGCGGAAGCGGCGAATATGAGGTGTATTTCCGCGTTCCCGAATGGGCTAAAACCGAGTTTTGTCCGAGCGTAGGTGAGGCAAAGCCGGTTGAGGGCACGGACTATCAGTGCGTTTCCCATGACGCAAACACCGAAGACGTCGTTGAGGTTAAGTTTACATATCTTGCAAAGCTTGAATATACGCCCGACAATATCAACGGTATGCCTGTTGCATCTTTGAGATACGGCCCGTTTGTTATGGTAGCGAAAGACGATCGCCGTGAATTTCTCACGTTGAAGGAGCCTAAAAATCTCGACGCGGCGCTTAAACTTTCGTACAATGACGAAGCAGGCGCGTTCTGCGTGATCGGCTGCGGATACATCTTCGTTCCGATGTACAAGGCGCACGATTTCGCTTATCACACCTACTTTAAGATCGAAAAGTAAAATAAAAAGCCCCCATTCGGGTAGCATCCAACAAGACAGTATGAAAATACTGACATGGAGTTGTTGCCGTACAGGGGGGATACAACAAAAAAGGCGACGCATGGTTTATAAAAACCATGCGTCGCCTTTTTCTATCTTTAACGAACTTAAATTGAAGATAAACAAAATACGGGAGTTAACATATACCCGTTGCGGATGCTATAACGTTCCAAATATCAACTTGCCGGATGAATGCAGACCTGTCGGCAGATGAGGTCGGATACACAGGGAGTATATTAAAGAACATCGATCGTTTTTTTATACCCGGCTTTGTCTCGGCGGCGAATTACGGTCATACCTTGCCGATTTGAACGAGCAAGTTTTAGTGCGAATATCATCACAAGGCTGAAACAAAATCAGTATATTTCTCTCGATTCAATCGAGAAAATTTGCACCGTCATAAATTGTGGCGCGGATGATATTTTGGGATTTACGTCCAATATCGACCCCGGCACAAAATGTGAGTAATAAAGCGTTGCCACAAACCGTGAAATGAGCGATGCGAAATTTTATTTTTATGACTTTGTATCGCTGTTTTTTCTTCATTTTATGGATGGAGCGATCTCTGAGAAATAAAATTCGTTGTCCAATGCTTCGTATACTCGTAAAGGTCATCCAGCGATGTGGCAGAGTACCCTCTGCAATATTTCACATACTCACAGAGCAATCCTTCCAAAAAAATCTGAATGTCCAGTTCGATATATGTCCGATCTTTAATGCGGCTGTCATTATGGGATAGCTCCAGTAGCTTTCCGGAACCGATCGCCGCCAATTTTTTAGCGGCAAACAGAAAATCATTGGATTTACAAAGCAGTCGGTAGTTTTCGTTATTCTGACGAATAAACTCGAAAATAGAGTCGATAAAGTGCATGATATCTTGAGATTCCAACAATCGTGCATTGTCAAAAAACGTATCGATCATCTCATTTTCATAATCCTCTGCCACCCCGTAAATGTCATCATAATGAGAATAAAACGATCCGCGACTGATATCCGCACGCTTGCACAACTCACTCACCGAAATCTTTCCCAGCTCTTTTTCTTCGGCAAGCATTTGGGCAAAGACCTTTTTTATCAGCCGCCTTGTTTTCTTTGAGGAATTATTGATATTTTGTGCTTTCATGGCTTTCCTTTCCCAACATGAACAATTATGTGTGTAGTGTTCAAATTTTGACACCGACAAAATAATTGTACTTCAAATTCCAATTTAACAACATTATAATTCAACACAGTTGAAATGTCAACACTGTCAAAATCCAGAAAGGAGTTACAACATATATGGAGCTTGAAACCATGTTGAACACAGCGTCCGAACACATCATAGAAACCTCCGGGTTAACGAAGGACTATGGGTTCGGGCGAGGTGTTTTTGATGTCAACATTCATGTTGACAAAGGAGAGGTCTTTGGATTTTTGGGCCCCAACGGTGCAGGAAAGTCCACCACCATCCGACACTTGATGGGTTTTTCAAAGCCGGATAACGGCACCACCAAAATTCTGGGGATGGAAACCTTTAATCACTACGATAGGATACTCAATCATGTGGGGTATATTCCCGGAGAGATCGCACTTCCGGCGGGCCTGACCGGGTGGGAATTCATTCACATGATGCAGGATATGCAAAAAATCCACAACAAGCAGCGATTGGAGGAAATGCTCAACCTTTTTGAATTGGAGGATTCCGTCCTGCGTGGAGATACCAAACGAATGAGCTTGGGTGTCAAGCGAAAGCTCGCTATCGTGACGGCTTTCATGTCCGATCCCGAGGTGCTGATTTTGGATGAGCCTACCAGTGGCCTTGACCCGGTGATGCAGGAAAACTTCATTCAGTTTATTCATCAGGAAAAACACAGAGGCAAAACGATCTTGCTGTCCAGCCATATTTTTTCGGAAATCGACTCCACCTGCGACCGCATTGCCATTATCAAAGACGGCAAGATCGTTTCTGAGTTTATTGCAGACGACTTAAAGCACGCCTCCCGAAAATATTACACGGTCGTGTTTGAAAATGCAGCAGAAAAAGAAATCTTCAAAAGCAAATGCGATCAACTGACCAGCTATGTTCAGGCCACGGAAAGCAAAAGGCGTATCGACCTTTCCATTGAGGACAGTGATCTCAATGAACTCATTGAACTTCTGTCAACTCTTGCCGTGCGTTCCTTTAGCAACCGAAAGGAAACTCTGGAGGATTATTTTATGAAATTCTATAAAGAGGATAAAGATTTCGGAGGTGCGCTGCAATGAGTATCATCGAAATCAAAAATCTTACCAAGGACTATGGAAATCAGCAGGGGATCTTTGACCTGAATCTTTCCATTGACAAGGGGGAAATGATCGGATATGTGGGCACCAACGGCAGCGGTAAAACTACCACCATCCGCCACATGATGGGGTTCCTGAAACCCACCTCCGGAACGGTAACGGTAAACGGCTTGTCTTCTTGGGAGCATTCCAGCGAGATCGTGAAGCAGATCGGTTATGTACCGGGAGAAATTGCTTTTCCCGATTTGAAAACCGGTATTGACTTTTTGAAGTGTCAGGCTGATTTTCTGGGGCTTCGGGATATGTCTTATGCCAACGAACTGATCGAACGGTTACAGCTTGATCCCAGAGCAAATCTGAAGCGAATGAGCAAGGGTATGAAGCAAAAGACCGCCCTTGTATCGGCACTGATGAATGATGCACCAATCATCATTCTTGACGAACCTACCACCGGTTTGGACCCACTGATGCGAGCAACTTTTCTGGATATCATCAGGGAAGAACACGAAAAGGGAAAAACCGTTTTCATGAGCAGCCACAGCTTTGACGAACTGGAAAAGACCTGTGATAAAGTCGCACTTATCAACAATGGTCATATCATCGATATTTGCGACATGAATGATATCCGCAATCGCCCGGTAAAGGAATTCAAAATTGAATTTTACACAGCTGAGGATTACGAGCGTTTCCGGCGTGAGGATTATGATGTGATCCGCTTGCAGGAGCAATATCATCAGGTGACGATTCGGATCGATGCAAACGAGACGGCAGATATGCTTCAGGTTTTGAAAGCATATCGTGTGAAATTTATTTCAGAACTTCCCTATACACTGGAAATGCACTTTAAGAAGATTCTATTGGAACAACAGAAAGGTTAAACGGTGAATACCATGTTCAGTAAAGCATTATTCAAACAATCCTGTAAAGCCAACGGTACAATGTGGGGCATTATCACGCTGGCGGTCTGCTTCATGCTCTCCTGTGTCATGCTGATTTCCGGTAACGGCAATATCGGCGGCGTGAAGAATTCCATTCAAGATACCATTATCACAAAAGAGATCGATGCCCAGATGGAAAAGAAGGCACTTTCCTATTATTCCACGGCAGAAGATGGCCTTGTGAAATTCGATGAGATTTTCTCTGCTAACGCCCAAGATACCCTTTCCTACCTTGTCTGGTTCGCACAAATGCCCAATGAGGCGGAATTGGGAGATGCAAGCATTTACGCATCTGCCGTTGAGGCTTGGCAGCAGGCACAACCCGAAATGAAAACCGAGGCAGGGCAGAATTTTGCCGCTACCGTAGAAGAATGGATGGCACAGATGCCCCAACAGACTGCTTTCTCCGATGTAAATGAATATTTGTCTGCGGTGCAGTCATGGCAGGAAAGCACGCCTGCATCTCAGGAAAATGCGGTTGTCGTTGCCTATGCTTCTGCCTGCGAGGAACTTCAGGACTATCTTGCCGAGAAAGCAGCAGAGAGCGGCTACGAGGAAGACTCCACGGAGGCAAAAGAAATCCTGGGCAGTGTGATGTACACCTTGAACCCCAACGGAACATTCAATGATTTTTATACCGAAAACGGTGAAGAAACACCTGCCGATTACGATTTCCTGTCGCTCATCACCCATATCAGTGCCGGAGATATCGACACCTATCTGTGTTC
>CAZHCP010000079.1:0-7315 GCA_964531015.1 uncultured Muribaculaceae bacterium | reverse complement strand
TGCCGTCAACAACGTCGATAAGCTCGTAAAGCGGCTTGCCGTCGTAGTTTTCGTTGTCAAAAGGCGCACGACCGAGTCCTGCCAAAGCGAGGCACTCCGTGATGTCCTTTTCGTTTGCGCCGTCAAATACGGGCGTCATAACTTTCCAACCGAGCGTTCTCGCCGCCATACCGAGATGAACCTCAAGCACCTGACCGATGTTCATTCGAGAAGGAACGCCGAGGGGGTTCAACACAATGTCAAGCGGTGTGCCATCGGGCAGGAAAGGCATATCTTCGGGAGGAAGGATGCGGGAAACGACACCTTTATTACCGTGACGTCCCGCCATCTTGTCTCCGACGGAGATCTTTCTCTTCTGAGCGATATAAACTCTTACAACCTTAGTAACTCCGGGAGAAAGGTCATCACTGTTCTCGCGCGAGAACACCTTAACATCGATAACGATACCGCTCTGTCCGTGAGGAACACGGAGCGAAGTATCTCTCACCTCGCGCGACTTCTCGCCGAAGATGGCGCGGAGCAATCTTTCCTCCGCCGTAAGCTCTGTTTCGCCCTTAGGCGTAACCTTACCGACAAGAATGTCTCCGGCTCTTACCTCGGTACCAATCTTGACAATACCGTCTGCGGTAAGATCCTTGAGCGCGTCCTCACCGACGTTGGGGATTTCACGTGTGATTTCTTCCGGTCCGAGCTTTGTTTCTCTCGCTTCGTGAGAGAATTCTTCTATATGAATAGATGTATAAACGTCGTCGCGAACAAGACGTTCGTTAAGGAGGACAGCATCCTCGTAGTTATAACCTTCCCAGCTCATGAATCCGATGAGCGCGTTCTTACCGAGCGAAATTTCGCCGTTATCCGTGGACTGACCGTCCGCAATGCACTCGCCGGCTTCAACTCTTTCGCCGACCTTAACGATAGGACGCTGAGTGATGCAGGTACTCTGGTTACTTCTCTTGAACTTTGTGAGATGGTAGGTCTTCTTAGCGCCGGAATCGCCGAGGACAGTAATTTCGTCCGCGCTTACACGCTCGACAAAACCGCCTTCTTCGTTGACAACAACAACGCCGGAATCCATAGCCGCCTTATACTCCATACCGGTACCGACGATGGGCGAATCGGAGGTGAGCAGCGGTACTGCCTGCTTCTGCATGTTCGAACCCATGAGTGCGCGGGAGTTGTCGTCGTTTTCAAGGAAGGGGATCATCGCCGTAGCAACGGAAACAACCATCTTAGGCGATACGTCCATGTAATCTACGTTTTTGTGCTCCGTTTCGATGATCTCGGCACGGTCACGAGCTGCGACTCTGCGGTTGATGAAGCAGGAATCCTCATCGAGGGGTTCGTTTGCCTGAGCAACAACGTAATTGTCCTCGATGTCAGCCGTCATATACCTGATTTCGTTTGTAACGCGGCTCTTGATAACATTGCCGTTTTCGTCCTTGATATGTTCAACCTTACGATACGGAGCTTCGATGAAGCCGTAATCGCTTATACGAGCGTAAGTTGCGAGGTAGGAAATAAGACCGATGTTCGGACCTTCGGGAGTCTCGATCGGGCACATTCTTCCGTAATGCGTGTAGTGAACGTCACGGACGTCGAACGATGCGCGGTCACGAGAGAGACCGCCGGGGCCGAGCGCAGAGAGACGACGCTTATGTGTAAGCTCCGCAAGAGGATTGTTCTGATCCATGAACTGCGAAAGCGGAGACGAGCCGAAGAACTCTCTGATCGCGGTTGTAACGGGTCTGATATTGATAAGCTGCTGAGGAGTTACGGTTTCGTTATCCTGAATGGACATCTTTTCCTTGATGTTCTTGTCCATTCTCGAAAGACCGATTCTGAACTGATTCTGCAAAAGCTCACCGACAGAACGGAGACGACGGTTGCCGAGATGGTCGATATCGTCCATAGATCCTATATCGTGAGTGAGGTTAAGCAAATAGTTGATAGATGCGAATATATCCGCTTTGGTGATATGCTTCGGACAAAGCTCGGTGATTCTGCGCTTAACGAGAGACTTGATCGTTTCTTCGTCACCGTCCGCTTCATCGATGATTTCGGAAAGGACGGCATAATCGCACTTTTCCGAAACGCCGCAATCGGCAAGAGAGTATCCGAGCACATTAACGGGGTCAACCGTGTTATTGGAGAACACCTTAACGGTAGTTCCGTCCGCAGCTTCGAGGTAAACAGTGTTTACGCACGAGTTTTCAATCTCGGTCGCTCTTTCAAAAGTGAGCTTTTCGCCCGCTTCGGCGATAATCTCGCCCGTGAGAGGACTTACGACCGCAGACGCAAGCTTATGATCCTTGATTCTCTGAGCCAGCGCAAGCTTCTTGTCAAACTTATAACGTCCTACAGGATAGAGGTCGTATCTCTTGGGATCAAAGAAAGAATTGTTAATGAGTATCTGCGCGCTTTCAACGATCGCAGGTTCGCCCGGACGCAAACGCTTATAGATTTCCTTGAGCGCTTCCTCGCCTTCGGTCGTTCCGTTCTCAACAGCCTGTCTCGCAAGCTCGTCCTTATGTGCGGATTCGATGAGCATCTTTTCTTCGCCGAAATACTCAACGATATCGCGTTCCGTCTCGATACCGAGCGCACGAATAAGCACCGTGATGGGAAGCTTTCTGTTCTTGTCTATCTTGACATAGAAAATATCATTGATATCAGTTTCATATTCGAGCCATGCTCCGCGATAAGGGATAACCTGTGCGGTGTAAAGACGCTTACCCGTCTTATCAATCTGTGAATCATAATAAATTCCGGGAGAACGAACAATCTGCGAAACGATAACACGCTCCGAGCCGTTGATAACGAATGTTCCCTTGTCCGTCATAAGCGGGAAATCGCCCATGAAAATTTCGGACTGTTTAACTTCGCCCGTCTGCTTGTTTGTGAGACGAACGTTCACCTTGAGCGGTGCGGCATAGTTGGCATCATGATCCTTGCATTCGTCAACCGTGTACTTCGGCTTGGAATCAAGGTTGTAGGACACAAAATCAATCAAAAGATTGCCTGAATAGTTGGAAATAGGGGAAATGTCGCGGAACACTTCCATAAGTCCTTCTTCAATGAACCATTTGAACGACTTTTTCTGCACCTCTAAAAGGTTCGGAATATCGAGAACTTCGTCGATTTTCGAGAAGCTCATTCGAGTATTTCTTCCGAGTTTCTGGGGTTTTACCATAGTTGATCGGTCACTCCTTTTTATATCTTTCAAACTTTCGATAATACATTTTGATATTTATCTATATAATTATATTATTATATAAGCACAAAACGATACAGTGTATTATTTTATCACCCGTCTTTGCAAATGTCAAGAGATAATCAATAATTATTATATATATCACGCGCTTTTTGACGTTGTTTTACAATTTGTATCTCGAATGTTTACACTATTTTTACTTGTTAACAATCTGTAAATTTTAATCATTTGCGTCTTTTTTCAAAAAATATTTTGTTTTTTCAATTTAGGTATTGATATTTTTCGAATACCGTGATATTATATATCATTGTGAAGCGAGAATGCGCTCGACGCACCCTCTCAGGCGTCGGCAGTTCATCTGCAGAATATCAAAACACAAATATTTATAGGAGGAACAGACAATGCCTAACATTAAGTCCGCGAAAAAGCGCGTTCGCGTAAGCGAGAAGAAGAACCTTCAGAACAGAATGTACAAGTCGGCTCTTCACACTTCCATCCGCAAGTACAATGCAGCCCTCGAAGAAGGCAACAAGGAAGCAGCTTCCGCTATCTACCGCGAAACAGTTAAGAAGATCGACCAGGGTGTAGCTAAGGGTATCATTCACAAGAATGCCGCTGCTCGCAAAAAGAGCCAGTTCACCAAGGCGCTCTCCAAGCTCGCATAAGTTAATAATAAAAAAACGGCACGGATTGCTCACTCACAGCATTTCGTGCTTATTTTTTCGGAAATCAGGAGGCAAACATGGACATAACATTCAAAACAAACGAGGGCAAATTAAATTACCGCGTCGCGGCGGTTATGCTTCACGAGGGTAAGATCCTCGCCATGCACGACGAACGCTCACCATACTATTATCTCCCCGGCGGCAGAGTTTCGTTTAACGAAACAGCGGAAACGGCCATTCTGCGCGAACTGAAAGAGGAGCTTTTGATAGATGCGAAAATTACACGTCCGCTTTGGTTAAATCAAAGCTTTTTCACCGAGGACGCAAGCGGCTTGCAAACTCACGAACTTTGCTTTTACTTTCTGATCGACGTTTCCGAAACAGACCTGCTTACTCGCGGCGATAAGTTCACGCTGCACGAACGCCACCACACGCTCGATTTCGAATGGCTCGATATAAATCGCCTGAAAAACGAATATTTTTACCCATTGTTTTTGAAAGACGCCGTTTTCGACCTCCCGAAAACGCTGACACTCCGTTCGGAATTCGAATAAAATCAAAAAAAGCCTACCGCAAGGTAGGCTTTTTGATTATTAATCGTAAAAATAGTGACCGCCGAGCTTGAACAGGAATTTTCTGTTCGTCGCAGCCCAACCTTTTCCGGTTGAATTAAAAAACATAATTCGCTTGTCGTATGTATACCCTTCAAGAACCATCTTCGCGGCAATCACGCTGTCAGCGTTAGGTTCATCATCAAATCTCGACGAATCAACAACGGTAAACTGATTTTCCTGATACACAACACTCTTAACCGTATCCGGAAATTCCGCACTGTTCACTCGGTTAACAATAACGCTCGCAACCGCAAGCTTTCCGTTAAAGGTTTCGTCGCCGGCTTCAAGATTAACCACATGGGAAATGAGGTACAGCGCTTCGGAATCGTAGAATGTATCGCCGCTCTCGATATAACCGCTCGAAAGCGAAATGTACGCGCCGTCGTCCTTTTCTTTCACAGTACAAACAAACGCTTTCGCAAGCGCCGCCAAAGGAGCCGCAACCTTACCGTCGATCAAAGCCACCTTAACAGTAGGCTTTCCCGACTTTTGCAAGGGAATAATTCGATCGTTGGCGATTATGTAAGGATCCTTCACGGAAGCAGAAAGAGAAATTCCGTCCGCCGTGACCTTTGCGGTGTCTCCGTTATCCTTGAGGGTAAAATCCGCGGAATCCACCGCCGAAGCGAACTCGCACACCGGCACATACGCAACGCCGTTTACATATTCGACTTCGAAGTTCGAGGCCTTCACACCGTCAACATAGGCAACAAGACTTTCCGCAGGCGTTGAAGTGTCCGTATCGGCTTCTGTCGTCGTTTCGGGCGGTTTTGTTGTCGTTTCCGGCGCCGCGGTGGTGGTTTCGGGCGCTTTTGTTGTAGTTTCGGGAGGCGCGGTAGTCGTTTCCGGAGGCTCAGTTTCGGTTTCGGTTTCCGTTTCCGTTTCTGTCTCCGTCTCGGTTTCGGTTTCCGTTTCGGTATCGGTATCGGATTCTGTTTCAAATACGGTTTCGAAATCGGAGTCGAACATTAAATCCGACTCCGGCTCCGGCGTTTTCTCGTCCGTTACCGAATCAATATCCGTGCTTGCTTTATCCGTAGCGGGGAACGTTGAGGGAGAAAGCTCCGTTTCGGCTTCGTCTCTGAAGCTCGCCCCGATAAAATAAACCGCAACCATAATTATCGCGATTATAAGCGCCGCGGAAATAAGCACGCTCGCGCTGAGTGTTTTCTCGTTCGGTTTAGAGTCAAATTGCATCCTCTCGTTCCTCCTTTCAGATTTATTTTATGCCAAAAAACGCTTTTGCATTTTCAAAAGTAAGCTCTGCCGCTTCGTCCGCGGTCATTCCGAGCAGCGAGCCCATTGTCTCCGCTGTATACGTCATATACGCTGAATAATTGAGCTTACCTCTGTGCGGTACGGGCGCAAGATACGGACAATCCGTTTCGAGCAACAGGCTTTCGCGCGGCACGGCGATTACGGATTCCTTCGGCTTAACGGCGTTTTTGAATGTCAAAGCACCGCCGAATGAAAACGAAAATCCCATTTTCGCATATTGACGAGCCATCTCCGCGCTTCCGGAATAGCAGTGAAGCATAATTTTTTCGCCGGCGTGCTTCTTCAAAATGTCAAAAGTGTCGGCACAGGCGTCTCTTGTATGGATCACAACGGGCAAGCCGTGCTTTTTCGCAAGCGCAAGCTGTGCTTCGAAAAGTTCAAACTGCGCTTCGCGATCCGTTTCGGGGTAATGATAGTCGAGCCCGATCTCCCCGACAGCAACACACCTCGGATGTGAGAGCATCCCCTCAAGCTCCGCAAGCGCGGAGTCAAGATCGTCATAAGATGACGTTTCTGTCGGATGTATGCCGGCTGATACGTAAATTTCGGGTAACGTATCGTCTGTAATCGAAAGCTCCGCCAAAGAAAAGCTGTTTTTCGACGTACGCAAACACGCACCGGAATTAATCACATGCCGAACTCCCGCACTTCGCGCCGCGCGCAGTGCTCCGACAGCTCCGCCTTCAAATTCGGACTCAAACCTCGCATCATCGTAATGCGCGTGAGAATCAAAAAGCTTCATTATCTCACACGTTCTCCGAGCGGTGTATCATCCGCAAGGAACACAACTCTGACCTCATCCTCACCGGACGCAAGAATCATACCGTTGCTTTCGATTCCGCACAGCTTTGCGGGAGCAAGATTGGCAACAACAATAATCTTTTTACCGACAAGATCCTCCGGCTGATACCATTTTGCGATGCCGGAAACAACTGTGCGCGTTTCATATCCGAGATCGACCTTCAATTTCAAAAGCTTTTTCGCCTTCGGAACCTTTTCACATTCGAGAATCTGCGCTGTTCGAAGCTCAACCTTCATAAAATCGTCTATGCCGATCTGAGCAACGCCTTCGGGACGTTCAATCTTCTTCGTTTCCGCTTCCGAAGCCTTCAAGAGCGCCTCGCGTTCCGCCTCGACTTCTGCAAGGAACTTAGCTTCGTCTATGCGGACAAAGAGAGCCTTAGCCTCTCCCGTCGGAACGCCGGATTTAAGCGCACCGAAGGTTTCGAGAGTGTCATAGTCGCGCTCATCCGTGCCGAGCTGAGTCAAAATATTCTCCGCCGTCTGCGGAATGAACGGCATAAGTAACACAGCCGCGATGCGGATCGCCTCAAGCAAATTATAAATAACCGTTCCGAGACGTGCGATTTCGGCTTCGCCGCCCTTGGCAAGCGCCCAAGGCGTGGTTTCGTCGATATACTTATTTGCGCGGCGCAGTGCGGTGAACACGGATTCTGCCGCATCCGCGATGTGATACGAAAGCATATTTTCATAAACCTCGTCAACTGCTGTCGCAAACGCCGCTTTCAGCTCGCGGTCAAGCTCCG
>CAZHCP010000078.1:0-7453 GCA_964531015.1 uncultured Muribaculaceae bacterium | reverse complement strand
CTTCTTTTATTGTTTTGTTATCCGCCGTTGCAATATCTTTACCTTCTCTTTTAAGAAGATTTTGAACGATACTTTTTGACTCCTCCGTTAAGGAGAATACTTTTGATAAATTTCCGTTTCCGCCGATAATGAAATCGCAGAAATCATCAATACCGTTTTTCAAGTTTTGAATACCGCTGTATTTAGAAACGATTTGTTCTGAGGAAAGGATTTTAACCCCGTTAACGGGTCGCAAATAATCAAATATTTTTGCTGCAAGATTTTTATTTGCGAAACCTTCACCTTTTGCCGTTACAACAAGCCCCGAGGTTTTTTCACTCATTTTTGAAAAACCTTTGCTCAATGCTTTTTCCGCAAAAGCCATTGTTGCACAAGTTACAACGTCACGTCTGAAAATTTCTTCTCTGTCATATTTATCTTTTGCCTGAATTAAACGAGGTCCTAAAACTCCAAGTCCCATAAATCCGAGAAGACCCGTGTGCGAGGCATTATAACCTTCAAATTCAAGTGCTTGTGCAAATTTTCCGGCAATTCCGCTTCCGGTAAGTTTTTGAGCAAAACCTGCCGCAGAACCGAAGGACGGTTGATTATTTGTTTGTTTGTTTGAACTGAATGTAATCATGTTGTCAAATACTTTCGGTTGGTGTGAGTATGCAAAATCCATATAATTATATAATTTTGAAGGTTTATTATTCAGAGTTTCTTCTTTCATCAAACCTTTTAATCCGGCATTTCCTTCGCCTTCGGCTTTGTTGTACAATTTCGGAACAACGGTAAGGAATGCGGTAACGCTTGCAAACATGAGCATGTTTGCCGCAAATCTTCCTATGACTTTATTATTTACGGTTTTGTTTATATATTCTTTAAACTCATTCGGATTTTTTCCGCTTTTATTTACCTTTTCAACAATATCATCGGCATAATCTTCCATAAATTTTACAACTTCTTTAAAAGAAGCAGATGCCTTGTCGGAAATTTTAGCCTTTGTATAATCCGTATGAACGGCGTTATTATTATATTTTTTTGAAATATTAACAAATTCTTTTATGATTTTTTGCTCGTGACGTTGATTAATTGCGTTTTCAATTGTATTAATTTTAACACGTTCGGATTTTTTCACGGTAAATAAGCGATTTATCTTTTCCAAAAGAGTTTTCTTTGTCTTGCGAGCATTTCGAGATTTCATTAACTCTTTTGCAAATTCGTCTGCTTTTTGCATTGTTTCAGGTGAAATAACATCTTCGTTTTTTGCATTTTTAAGCATTTCGGCGAAAGTATTTTTGAAAAATTCCTCTTTTGTTAATGCTCCGTTTACGGCATTATTGGCATGAATTTTCCCGAAATCTTTAATAAATTGCATAGGAACGTCAAATGTTTTTCCTGCCAATTTTTTTCCTGCAAAAAGAATTGCCCCGGGGATTGCGAACATGCTCGGACCCGTTGTAAATTCTCTGACGGTTTCTTTTGCGGCAAATTTTAAATTTTTCTGCCCGTCATTTTCTTTTGAGTTTCTCATTAATCCCATAATCGGGCGAGGAATGTTTGTTCCCAACATATCCTGCAATGTGAAAGATACCAACAATCCGCCGTTTTCTATTGCATTCGCAACAGATAAAGCGGCACTGTCAATAACACCCAAACCTTTAAAACTTTGCGTTTTATTAATGTTGTTTTTTTCCGCAGAACTTGCTTGTTTTTGTGTGTTGCGGTTTTGATTAACTTGTTTCTTTACTCGTTGTTGAACGGCTGTGTTAACTTGTCTTATCTGCATATACTTCCTGAACCGATAATACTATACCTTTTACTACTCTTATTTAAAAGTTTGTATAAAATATAATTTGCTAAAATTTAAGTAAAATTATAAATATTGTTACAAAACTTTAATAAGTGTACTTAGTATACTTAATACATAAAATGCCTTCAAGTATTCGGGGAGTAAGTTTTTACGTAAGTTAACAAAAAAGTTTTAAACCGGACGAAACTTAAGCGACGTGTAATAATGTCGGTGATGTCTCTTTTACTTATTTACTTCCTTAATTTTAACAAAATCGGGGAAGTTTTTATTAATAAAGGCATTTTATAACAGGTTTCCCGTGCCTTTGTATTATAATTAAAGAATGATATATTTGGTTATTGCAACGGTATTGTTTTCATTATCTTTCGGACTGATTAAAGAATGTTTGAGCACGCTTCCGTCCGAATTTGTTGTGTTTGCAAGATTGCTGATTGCAAGTTTATTTTTCTTTCCGTTTGTGCGTTCGATTAAATCAAAAACGAATATTCGGGCATGCCTGATAGGAATTATTCAATTCGGAGTAATGTATTTATGTTATATAAAGGCATATAAATACCTGCATGGCAACGAAATAGCATTGTTGACGACAACAACTCCGTTATTTGTGGGTATATGGTCGATGATAACAGGAGAGAAATTTAAGCCGATTTATATTTTATGTATATTAATGTCGGTAATCGGTGCGGTTATAATTGTATATAAGAACATAACTTTTCACGACATAATCAGGGGTGTGGTTTTAATGGAAAGTTCGAATTGCAGTTTTGCACTCGGGCAGGTATTGTGGAAAAAGTACGTAGGCAAAGAAAATGTCGAATTTGTTTTTTGTGCTTATCTCGGAGCAGCAATTTTTGCAATGCCGTTTGCCTTGTTTACGGTTGATTTTTCGACAATTGATTTAACGATTGTTCAAATGTTGTCAATATTATATTTGGCATTGGTTCCGACAGGTATCGGGTTTTGGCTGTGGAACAAGGGGACAAAGTTTGTCGGGTATTCGACATTGGCGGTAATGAACAATTTAAAAATACCTTTGGGCGTGTTGTTTTCGATTTTGCTGTTTAAGGAGAAAGTAAATCCGGTTAATTTTGTTATCGGTTCTTTGATTATTTTTTCAGCAACGCTGATTTTGCATTATTCGCAGAAAAAAAGCATTAACTGATTTTTGCAATGTCGATTTCAAGAAAAGTATTTTTTAAATCATCAAGAGATAAAATCAAATCATGAGAAGAGTTCCACGGATTAGAGGCTTTATATAAAATTTCGCCTTTTTCGTTTTGAAAAGGAATGAGCCTGTATGCGTGCAAAGCGAATAATTTTTTTTGTTTGTCGATAACTTTTTCTTGGCGAAAAGGATTTTGCCTTCCTTCATGTTTTGTACCGCCAACGAATAAATATTTTTTATATTCATCGGGATTTGTTAAAATATTAAGCAATTTTTCGTCATCGAGTGAAAAAATATTTGTATTTTCAAGAGCGAAAGCGTTAAACACATACTCGGGATAACCGCAATTATTTCTGTAATAATCCGCTGTTGATTTATAAGCGGATTTTGTAAAAGTGTTTAGCGTGTGCAATGATTTTAAATTTATTCCCGTTTCATCATTTGTAATCGGCAATAATTCGGAATTGATATCAACAATGAGTTCGGGGGATTTTGATTTCCTGTCTTGTTCGAGTTGAAACAAAACGTTTTTCAACTTTGAAATTTGAGTACGAAGATGTTTTCGGCTTTTTTCGTCATGTGTCGAATTTAGCAAATTTTCTTTTTCTTTAATTAATGAATTTTGCATATTTATTGCATTTTTGTAAATAATTTCTTCAAGATGTTTTCCGTATGCGTGCTGTAAAAGTTTAATTCCGAATGCTCCGGAAATTAAAGTATTATTGTTTTTCGGGATTGCGTTTTTATATGTATAAACGCTGTCACTGCCATTGAATTTTATGTTGATGTCATCACCCGTTTGTTCAAAACAATCATATATAAGATGTGCCGTGTTTTTATTATCCAAAATCGCATTTATGGTTGAAATCAGGTAACAATCGGTTGAATTATTTTGAGAAGAAGAATATTTCACAAATTGAGGAAAAAGTTTTAAAAAAGTTTCCTCGTCGGTTTTTATTTCCGATTGTTCATTTTTACCCGTCTTAACATAAAGATTGTTTTTAGCGGAAAGTTTGAATATATCACCGATTTCACAATTTCGCACGGCATTTTGCATATCATCAAAATAATGAATATAAGAAGAGTTGATGTTCTCTTTTATATTTTCTTCCAACCCACCGTTTTTTGTTATGAATTTTAAACATTTCGCCGAAAGCAATTTTTCATCAACCAATTTCAGCAATTCATAAAAATCATCGCTTATATCATTTTGTTTTGAAATACTTTTTAACGAAAAATAATCAACGGGAGAAATTCCCCCCTTTAATAAAAATTTATTTATTAATTTATTTTGCTTTGTAACAAACTCATCTTTTTTAACTTTATCGGCGGAAAAAGCAGGGAACTTCAAACGGGAAATATTTGAAGAATTATTAAACATTACAGGAACATAATTTGAATTAATTTTCATAATCTTATATCTTAAATATTATCGACAATTATATAAATAACCGATAAAAAAAAATTTGCCGGTATTTTAACGGTAATATCGGAAAATGTAATCGGTAAAGTAAAACGGTAAAATAGACATTTTAATTTATTTATTTTATAATATAGTGGAAAATAAAGGTAAATAAGGACAAAAATGATATCGGACAGTGAGGCGGGAGAGCAAAACGAGGCTCTTCAGGTTATTAAAAATAACAATCAAAAAAATGTGAGTTTTAAATTTAAAGCGGTACTCAGAGCATTTTTGGCAAATATAGTTATTGCGTTTTTTAAGTTTGTGTCATGGTATTTTACGAAAAGTTCGGCAATGTTTGCGGAAGCGGTGCACTCTGCCGTTGATTCGTTTAACAGTATTTGTTTAATCGTAGGCTTGAAAAGAAGTACCAGACCCGCCGATGACGTTCACCCTTTCGGACACGGTCTTGAAGCAAATATTTGGACGATTATTGCCTGTATATTAATGTTCTTGGGTGCAATCGTATCATTGATAAGTTCATATAATAAAATTTTCGGCACGGCGGCAGGTGCAGATGAATTGTTGGAACATTACGAATTTTCGGCATTGATTTTGACCGTCAGCATTATATGCGAATCTTGGGCGGTACATTCCGCAGTAAACGCCGTTATTGACGAATCTCAAATAAAACACGTCAATCCGATTGTAGATTTTATAAAATCAATTAAATATGTTCACAAAATCAGTACACCTACGACAAAATACGTTTGGTACGAAGATGTTGCGGCTTTGTTGGGTGTTGTAACGGCATTAATTGCGGTTACGGTGTCAAAATTCATATTGCCTCCCGAATCCGCACATATCCCCGACGGTATTGCTTCGGGAATAATCGCCCTTATGTTGCTGTTTTTGGCAGGATATATGTTAAAAAACAACGTAAATTTATTAACCGGATTATCGGCAGAACCGCAGGTTGAAGAAATTATAAAAGAAATTGCAGAAAATCTGCATTGCGTAAGCTGCGTAAAAGAACTCAAAACAATGAATATGGGAACTTCCGGCGTAATTGTCAACATAAAAATAGAAGTAGACCCCGAAATTCAGGTTAAAGAAGCCGATGATATTTCGGAAATGGTTGAAAGAAAAATAAGAGAACGTGTAAAAAACATTTCTCACGTTTCGGTTGAAATAGATTCAAATGATGCGGAAGAAAATTGGGAAAATAAATTTGATAAAATCATTGAAGAAGGAGAAAAAATAGAAGTCTTTGATGATAAAGAAGCAGATATGTTGTCAAATTTTTATTCTTTTTCTCAAACGGTAGTAAAAGAAATAATGATACCCCGTCCGAAAGTCGAATTTGCCGATGCGGAAGACAGTTTGGATACGTTAATTGACCTTATAATCGAAAGCGGACATACAAGAATACCGTTGTATGAAGGAAACGTCGATAATATTATCGGTCTGATAAACGCAAAAGACGTATTAAAAGCGTTAAAAAACAAATTAAACGAAAAAGAAGATTTTGAAATAAAATCAATCGCAAGAGAAATAATGATAATTCCCGAAAATAAATTTATAAGCGACCTGTTAAACGATTTTATATCACAAAAAAATCAAATGGCTGCTGTTGTTGACGAACACGGCGGAATTGCAGGTATTGTTACATTGGAAGATATCATTGAAGAAATCGTCGGCGAAATATACGATGAATTTGATGAAGCTCCGATGCCGGAAATAATAAAAATAGACGAAAACACATTGAATATTTCTTCTCAAACCGATATAGACGACATAAACGAAAGGTATGATTTGGATATACCTAATGAAGATTTCCAAACCATAGGCGGATATGTATTCGGCTTGATAGGAAGAGAACCCGAAATAGGAGATACCGTTAAGGACAGAAATTTATCTTTTGAAGTAACGGAACTTGACGGCATACGTATTTCAAGAGTAATTATGAAGAAAGATACTCCGTTTGAAGATATGACGGAAGCAAGCAAAGAAAAAGAAGAAGATGAAACATTATAAATTCGGATATGTTGCGATAATCGGACGCCCGAACGTAGGCAAATCAACAATGCTTAACGCATTAATAGGACAAAAGATTGCAATTGCAACGGATAAAGCACAAACAACAAGACACAGAATAAACGGAATTTTAACAACGGAAGAAGCACAAATCGTATTTGTTGATACTCCGGGGATTCATAAACCGATTGATAAATTGGGCGAATGTCTTGTTGGGGAAGCAAAAAGTGCAATTCCCGATGTCGACTTGGTTTTGTTTGTTGTTGACGGTTCGACAAGTGCAGGTCGAGGCGATAAATGGATTGTTGAAAACGTGTTAAAAAATTATAAGGGCGAAATGCTTATTGTTGTAAATAAATATGACCTTATAAAAGATATCAAAAAGCGTGAAGAAAATTTATTAACATATAAAACATTGTTTGAGAAAAATTATTCATGCATAAAAATTTCTGCAAAAACCGGACGTAATTTTGATACTTTGCTAAAAAACATAACAAGAAAATTACCCGCAGGCGAAAAAGTATATGAAGATGATGAGATAACCGATGAAACAATGCGAGATATTGCAAGAGAATTAATAAGAGAAAAAATCCTTTTATATACTCATGATGAAGTACCTCACAGCGTTGCGGTAATAATTGAAAGTTACGAAGAAACAGAAAAAATCGATAAAATTTCGGCACAAATAATAGTCGAACAGGAAACGCAAAAAGGAATACTTATCGGTAAAAACGGTTCAATGTTAAAGAAAATCGGCACGGAAGCCAGAAAAGAAATCGAATTTACGGCGGATAAAAAAGTATTCTTGGAATTACAAGTCAAAGTCGTAAAAAACTGGCGTAAAAAATCAAAAGAATTGGATTCAATGTATTAGTTGTTTACCGATTGTTTTAATGTAACAATTATTTAAAATAATAAACTCCAAATCTTAACAAGTTGCTAAATATCAAAATTTAGAATAAGATTATAATGCAGTATTTATAAATAATAAATACAAAGCGGTTGTTACATTATGAAAGAAGGAAAGCGAAATGAAGATTACTCCGGTAATGCA
>CAZHCP010000077.1:0-7812 GCA_964531015.1 uncultured Muribaculaceae bacterium | reverse complement strand
AATAAAATTTAGGTTTTGAAAACACATAAAAATCTGCCTCAAAAACTTGATTTTGAGGCAGGTGTTTTAAATAGAAAACAATTAACAAACTTTATACCGTTACCGGCTCTTTTATTAACAATTTTCTTGCGGAACAAGCCGTATTTGACAAATCATTATAATATTTTATTTCTTCTTCCGTTTTTGCATATTCTTTACCTGCATTAGCAATTTCCGAAATTTGACTCAACAAATCAGCCGTTTGCATAATTTTTCTGTATATTGTTCCTTCATCAGTATCACAACATTCACTGCTTCTTAACAACTGTTTCCAGTTTGTCATCGAATCGGTATTCATCTTATTCAAAATTGCCCATTTATACAACATTCCTGCCGTATTTTTTCCTAATTTTACAGGTGTATTCTCAATTCCGTTTCCTGTTTCGGTATTAAATATATCAATTATTTTTTCAAGTGATGCATTTATTACTTCCGATATTTTTTTGGAATTTTGCATATTTTCATAATTAAAATCGTGATTTAATTCATAATCTTCTATACTCATTACACCCTTAATTGCAGATATTAATTTTTCTCTCATCGTATTTTTTGCATATTTTTCCTGAGCGTTATAATACAAATTATTTATTTCTTCCTCTTTATTCTTTTTTGTAAATTGGAAGTTAGTCGCAATTTTATCAACCAAATGTTCATCCAAATACTTCATTGCAACAGCTTCATCAACTTCTTCCTGCATTTCGGCAATAATTTTTGATACACGATTTTTTGCCTTATTTCCTTTTGTTGAAGTATCCTGTTTTTGTATTTCAGCTTCCAATTTTGAAATATAAGAATCAAAATCTTCTATATTATTATATTTTTTATAATCTTCCAATTTTTCCAAATATGAATGCAATACTTTTGATGATATGACTCTATCATTTTTCATTGCTTTTACCAATTCATCCAAAGTATATTTTTCACTTTCTGATTTTATTGTTTTCAACTTATTTTTAATATCAGCCAAATTATCTAAATCTTCTCGTAATACAGCCGTTTCCGTATCGGATTTTTCAACAGATTCCGCAAATTTAAGCATTTCTTCCATTGAATAAAAATCGGCAATACTTTTTCCAAACTTGCTTAACATTGATCTTATCGAATTATTTAATTCGGACTTAACGGTTTCGGCAGTATTTGTTGCACTGTCAACGATACAGTAATAATCGTCACCGGGTTGCATATTTAACTCTTTATTTATGGCAGGATTTGCTATTGCACCCGCAACCATTGCCAAACTTTCGGGAGATATATCTTTATATTTTCCTTCAGCTATTGTTTCCGCCAACATCAAAGCATCATATCCTTTGACTTTTGACGCCATTTCTCCAAGCATTGTTGATTTTATTTTTCCGCCTTCTTTTTCCAAAAAGCCTCTTTCTATTAATACGTTCTTTTTGTTTTCACTTACATTCATCAAATCTTCAACATTTTTTGATTGAATATTTTTATCATTATCATAAGCATAAAAAGATTTATTATAGATTTCTTTTAAATTTTTATTATCTTCATTATTTTTATAATATCCGCTTATAAATCCGTAATCAGGGTTTAATTGACTTTTTATTGAATTTGATTCGGAAACTTCCATAATTATAAATTCCTGCTCAATTTCACTTGTCGTCGGCATTGTATATACATAACCGATTTTATCTATGCCCCTTCTTCCCGCTCTGCCTGACATTTGTTTAAATTCGTTTGCCGATAATAATCTTACTCCGTCAACACTTTCATCATCATCCGCAGGTTTATATGCACTCGATATTACAACCGTTTTTGCAGGCATATTAATTCCGGCTGCCAAAGTTTCTGTCGCTATAACGGCTTTTACCAATTTTTTTTGGAATAACTCTTCAACCATTTCTTTTTGTTGAGGCATTATTCCGGCATTATGTATCGCATATCCCTTTTTTATGGCATCTTTATTCAAATTACTGCCTATATAACCTTTTTCCGAATATTTATTTATAATTTTATCAATTTCTTTCTTTTCGTCTTTTGTCGTTAAATCAGGACCTTCCGTTCCTAAATAATCAGACAATTCACTTGAAAACTTTTTACTGAATACAAAAAATATTGCAGGCAACTGCTCTTTTTTATTTAATACATCCACAGCATACTTATAATCACTTAACGTCGGTTTTACGTTACTTGCAAATGTGGAATTTTGAGCACTTCCTGTTTTTTTAATGCTGTTTTGAATTTTTTTTTCTTCCGCTTTATATGCCGTTGTAGGTAACACATCAAATTTTAAAGGTACATGTCTTTTACTTTCGGGTATTGATATTAATTTTACGTTGTTATCATCCAATTCCGATATCCAATTTTTTAATTCTTCGGGATTTCCGATAGTTGCACTTAATTCAAGTGTTTTTACACCCTTCGGAGTGTACATCAAAGATTCTTCCCAAACAGGTCCTCTGTCTTTATCACCCAAATAATGAAATTCATCAAATATAACCGTTCCCAAATTTTTCATTAAAGGATTTTTTTCACCGTTCATATTTGATAAAGCCATATTTCTATATACTTCCGTAGTCATTATTACAACCGGAGCTTCAGGATTTTCTCTTCTGTCACCCGTTAAAATACCTACATTTTCTTCACCGTATATTTCTCTGAACTCGTTTAATTTTTGATTACTTAATGCTTTTAACGGAGTGGTATAAAATGTTGTTTTTCCGTTCTTCATATTATTTGATACGGCATAATGTGCAATTGCCGTTTTACCGGTTCCCGTCGGTGCTTCAACCAATACATCTTTTCCTTCGTTTATTGCTTTTCCCGCATCAATTTGAAACTCATCGGGTTTACATCCGGGTTTTAATTTAAAATAATTTTCTCTTAATGTTTTATTAAAATCCGAAGACTTAAAAGAAACTACATCTAATCCCAAACATAAATTACTTATGTTGTTATTCTGCTTATAAACCTTATTTTCATTTACCGGTTTATTACTTAACTTATTTTCCGCTTTTTTATATGCGGACAAAACACCAACGGATGAAACTTTCATTATTTTTTACCCTTTTTTTATATAACTGTGGTAGTATAAAAACCCGTAAAATTTTTTTTATTTATTTTTTTTCATTATATTAAGTTTTTTTACAAAAAAAAGACGAAAGAATTTTCTTCTTTCGCCTTTTATAAAATAAAATATTAATTTTTATTTGTCATCCAATGCTGCAACACCCGGTAATACTTTACCTTCTATAAATTCCAAAGAAGCACCGCCACCTGTTGAAACATGAGTGAAATCTTCTGCTTTACAGAATTTCTTTGCCGCAGAAACGGAATCACCGCCACCGATTACAGAAACGGCTCCGTTTTTCGTAGCTTCTACAATTGCAGCCAATACTGCTTTTGTACCTTCCGCAAATTTCGGATTTTCAAATGCTCCGACAGGTCCGTTCATTAATATTGTTTTTGAAGATTTCAAAACTTCCGCAAATGCTTTTCTTGATTCTTCACCTGCATCAACACCTTCAAATCCGTCGGGAATTTCATTTATTGCAACAAATTTATTTGTTCCGTTACCCGAAAAATCATCAGTAACCAAAACATCCGTTGCCATAACCAAATTTACGCCTTTTGCAGCTGCTTTTGCTTCAATTGCTTTTGCAACATCCAATTGGTCATCTTCACATATTGAATTTCCGATTTTTCCGCCGTTTGCTTTTACGAATGTATATGCCATTCCACCGCCGATAATTAAATTATCAACTTTATCAATTAAGTTTTCCAAAACACCTATTTTTGAAGAAACTTTTGCACCGCCTACAACTGCCGTAAAAGGTCTTACCGGATTATCCAATGCTTGTGACAAACATCTTAATTCTTTCTCCATTAACAAACCGGAAACAGCAGGTTTTAAAACTTTTGCCAATTTAGCGGTTGAAGTATGGTTTCTGTGAGCAGCTCCGAATGCATCATTTACATAAAAATCACCTAATTTTGCCAATTCGTTTGCAAATGTCATATCATCGTCTTTTGCTTCTTCAGCTTTATAGTATCTGATGTTTTCCAATAATGCAACCTGTCCGTCTTTTAAATCTTTTATCATATTTTCCGCATCGGCAACATCGGGTATAAACATTACTTCTTCACCCAAAACTTTTGACATATATTTTGCAACGGGTGCCAATGTAAATTCGGGATTTTTTTCACCTTTCGGTCTGCCTAAATGAGCCATTAATATTATTTTAGCTCCTTTTTCTTTTAATAAATTTAACGTAGGTAATATTGCCTGTATTCTTGTATCATCCGTAACATTTTTATCGGCATCCAACGGAACGTTAATATCAACTCTTACCAACGCTCTTTTTCCTTTGATGTCCTTTAAATCGTTTATTGATTTTTTCATAACTGACTCTCCTTTTATATTACTACCGTACCTTCATTTTCTATTTCACATTTTCTTATATCACAATTTACGTTCAAATCGTAAAATATTTTCTTTATTTCGCTTTCAACTTTATCAAATCCGTCATTTTCGGAAATAACCAATATTGTAGGACCTGCACCCGAAATTACACACCCGAGTATTCCGTCTTTATTTTCCAATATTGTTCTTATTTCCTTAAATCCTTTTATTAATTCTTCTCTATACGGTTGATGAAGTTTATCTTTTAAGCATTTCTTCATTAATTCCGAATCTTGTCTGTAAACGGCATCTATTAACATCGCACATTTTCTGACGTTATAAGCTGAATCTTTTATTGAAATTTTATCTGGCAATACAGACCTTGCTATTTTTGTATCAAGTTCATAATCAGGAATTAACAAATTCAACTTCCAATTTTCCGGCCAATTAATCTTGCTGCAATTTACACTTCCGTCATCTTCCATTGATGATAAACAAAATCCGCCGAATATTGCAGATGCGACATTATCAGGGTGTCCTTCCAATTCCGAAGCTATTGACAATAAAACGGCATCATCGGCAGGATTTCCCAATAATTTATTTGCGGCAATCAACCCTCCTACTATTACGGAAGCACTGCTACCCAACCCTCTCGTAACAGGAATTCCTGTTTTTATCGTTATTTTAACATCACAAACACTTTGTCCTATATAATTATACAATAATTCTATTGCTTTATAGGCTATATTATTTTCGTCTTTCGGTATTGATAAAACATTATTTTCTTCATTTTCATCCAATATGTTTATTTCAATCCCGCTACCCGGTATTATTGTTTCTTCAATCGTAATTTCATTATAAATAGGAAGTGCCAATCCTAAACAATCAAATCCCGGTCCTATATTTGCCGTCGTAGCAGGTACTCTTACACTGACTTTCATATTTTACCTTTTATCTTACCTGCATCGGCATTATCAAACAAATGTATTCTTCTTCACTGTCGGGCTTAAATACCGTTGCGGATAAACTTCCGTTTAAACCTATTTTTACCGACTTTGAATCCATTGTTTTTATAGAATCCAATACATACTTATAGTTAAAAGCAATTGCCAATTCTTCACCGTTATATTCACATTCTATTTCATCTTCCGATGTTCCGGAATTTGGTGTTTCGGCTTTTAAAAATAATTTATTTTCACCAAAGATAAATTTAACAATGCTTGTTCTGTCGTTTACCATTGTTGATACTCTATCCAATGCACCTATTAATTCATCTCTTGATATTATTGAATTATTTGCCGTACTCTTCGGTATCAACTGTTCATAAGGAGGATATTCTCCGTCCAATAATTTTGAATTAATTGAAAAACTCATTGTTTTAAACGTTATTCTTGTTTTATCAACTATTAAAGTAACATTTTCTTCATTAATAAAAGAGCATATTCTTACAAATTCATTAAGAATTTTAGAAGGAATAACAAGTTTTGCGGATTTTTCATCTTTATTTTTTATTGTTTCTATAATTCTTGTTAATCTGTTTCCGTCAGTTGCCGCCATTTCCAATTTATTATCTTTTATTAAACAAAATACGCCTGATATTACATTTCTGTTTTCATAATTTGCAGTTGCATAAACCGTATTTTTAATTGATTTTAATAAAGGTTCCAATTCAATTTCAATTGCCGTTCCGTCAGTTATTTCATCTTCACTTTCAGGAAATTCCTGAGCAGATATACCGATTATTTCAAATTTTGATTTTCCGCAAGAAATACTTACAATATTATTATCTTCGTTAAGAGAAAATTCAACGGGTTTATCCGGTAATTTTGCTGCAATTTCCAATAACTTTTTGGCAGGTAAAGTTATTTTACCGGGTTTTTTTACGGCTACAGTCGTTTTTGCCTTTACGGATATTTCCAAATCCGTTGCACTTAAATATAAAACGTTATCTTCCGCTTCAAACAATACATTTGATAATACAGGTTGTACATTTCCTCTTTGAGCAGTTACTTTTTCAACTATTTTCAATTTATTAAGCAACGAATCTTTATCTATTGTAAAAAGCATATTTAACCTCTATATTTATTTTAACTTCTTTATTATATAAGAAAAATAATTTTTAGGCACATCTTTGTTTTTAAATGCTTTGTTAATTATAATTATTTCTTTACTATATATTATTATATAATTATATATTTTAAAAATAATAATAGTAATAAGTATTTTTTTTATTGTATAAAACATTCCGATTTAGCAGTTATTATTGAATTTTGAGCTTGTATAAAACTTGTTTAAAATTTTCCGGTTTTGTATATTTTTTGTAAATACCTGTTTTTATATTTTACATATTCTTTATAATTTTTTATATTTTGAGATTTTTATACTTTTTATTAAAAATTTTATACACATTAATAAAATATTTTTATACAGGTTTTCTACAATTATAAATTATTTTAATTGTAAATTTTTTATACAAAAAAGGCATGCAAACATGCTATTTTATTGTTTTTTTGTTATTTTTTATTTTTTTAAATTTTTTTCGTGTATTTCTTTTGCAAGTTTATATTGTTCAAAACTTATTGCATAATTATATAATGCTTTTAATAATTTTCTTCCGCTTTCTCTCTTACCTATAAGTAATGTTTTTTTATTTTGTGTTTTACATAAATAAATTTCATTTTTTATAACATTACTTATCTTATCAAATGAAGGCTCTTTTATTTTTAATTTTATCCATTCATTTAATAATAAAATTGAGTTTTTATCCGTATTTGACTTTAAATATTTTGAAAATGATTCTAATATCATATATTTATTATATATTAAGTAATTTTAATTTTTATCTTTTTTATTTTTTCAATTTTAAAATAATATAAAGGTTGGTTTTTATGAACAAAATAATTGAAAAAATAAAGAATGTTGATGAAACATATAAAAAATCATTTTATATAATCTGTGCGATAGCGTTTTTTGTATTTTTTAGGGAAATTATATCTTTAAGATGGGGGGAGCTTTGTTGGGAAAGTGTATTAACTTTTATACCTATTAATTATGGATTACATATAGGCAGATTATTTTCAACTTTTTTAAATTTTTTAACAGGATTTAAATGTATAACATACATATCAAACACTTTATATTTGCTCGGATTGATATCAGGTTTAATGTTATTGACAAAATATTGGAAAATACCGAAAAAAGTAAGCAATATAGTATTATTTGTACTTTTTTATTTGTTAATGCCTTCAACATTGTGTTTTATGCATTATAAAATATTATCACCGGGTTTTGGATTTGGGTTGTTTTTTACCGTTTTATCAATAATAACGGCATTGAAAATAAATAAATCAGATAATATAAAAGAAAAAATAATATATTTTATCGTATCTTATATATCGTTATTTGTATTT
>CAZHCP010000076.1:0-7856 GCA_964531015.1 uncultured Muribaculaceae bacterium | reverse complement strand
ATATTTTAATTAGTGATTTAGAAGAGTCTTTTTTTCAATTTGAATTTAATTTTCGGACATTCAAATATATTGCTGACAGAATTTCTTTTTTTATTATAAGTTTTTTAATTCCAATAATTTTTGCTTTTGCATTAAATTTATTTAGTGGCAATAAATTATTTCAAAATCAAAAAAGAAAATTAATATTTCAAATAATTATCGGAATTATATATATAATATATTTCACGTTTTTTAGCCCGGTAAGTATGTTTTGTATTGCACTGACTAACGATTCGGGCGGTATATTAGAAGAAATTATACTTTTAACATATTTTGTAACAATTTTGGCATTACCTGTATATTTGTCGGGGAAATTACAAATATTTCAAAAAGGTAAACTTAAAATTTTTCAAGAAATAGTAAAAAGAATTATTTTTATTTTGTATGTTTATTTTATATTTTTACAATTATTCAAGATTATTTATTAACCTGTTGTAGAGGAATTAATAATGGAAAATTCGGAAAAATTCCCCAAAAATAAAAATTTCAAAATACGTTTGTTTAAGTTCTCCCGTGAAGTCAAATAAATATTTGAACTTTTGATTTATAAATAATATAATTATTTTGAGGATAAAAAGTATCGTTGGTAGTCGAATTTAATGCAAATAAGTAATAAATTTAAGGAAATTATATTCAAAACTGTTATAACGATTGCAGTTTTTGAATGCTTTTATTTGTGCGTACTGCCTTTTTCTTTGAACAAATTACTTGAAAGCGAAAAAATAAAAAATTTCATACGTGAAAAAACAAAGATTGAAACCGAATTTGATACTCCGAATATCCGCACGCATATAACTCCCGTAATTTCGATATTGGCAAAAAATATTGTTGTAAAAGATAAATATGGCAGTGAATTTATTAACACTAAAAATATAAATGCCGAAATAAGATTGTTTCCGCTTCTGAAAAAAGAACTTAATTTAAAGTCGATAACGGCAGAAACAATTACTTTAAACCTAAATAAAGACGGTGACGAAAAATTTAATTTTGAAAATTTAATTGCAAAAGACAAAACAAAAAAAAGATTTTCTTTCTCAAAAAATAACACGGTTTTTGCTGTTAAAAATTTAAAAATCGATTATACGGACAATGCAACGGATAAAAAAACAGCTCTTGACGGCAACAATATTTTCTTAAAATCCAAAAAGAACAAAATTGAAGCAAATGTTAATTTAAAATTCTTTTCGGATAATAAAGTTATCGGTGAGGCGGAATTTGAAGGCGAAGTTAAAACGCCGTTAAACAAAGAACATCTTGCCGAATTTTTGAAATGCAATTGCAACATATATAAATTAAATTTGTCCGATATAATGCCTTTGGTAATACCATACTTAAATTTACCTTCCAATCAAATTGAAGGATATATTGATTATTTGCAATTGAATGCCGGTCAAAACGAAAATGACGAAACGCAAATTGTTATAAATACAAAATTTAATGATTTAAAATATAGTCAAAATAATTGGTCAACAGGAATTTACGCAAATGGTGAACACACTTTAAACACAAGCCTTATTTTAAAAAATAACGAAATTAAAGCAACTTCTGCAAATTTACGGGCAAAAGACTTAAATATAAAAGCCGACGGAACAATTGAATTTAAAAACAAACCCGTTTTAAACATAAATGCCGAAGTTAAAAATTCAAAGGCGGAAAATATTGTTCCTTTACTTCCTCCGAATTTACCCGTTGAATATAAGACAACCGGTAAAATCAAAAAATACGGGGTTTACGGAGATGTTAACGGGAAAATCAACATAAAAGGAGAAGTTCCCCGCCCCGATATCACCGGTTATATGTCGGGGAAAAATGTTCATATTGACGACAAAGCCTTGCATAAATTGTACAAAGGAACGGTTGATATAGTGTTCAAAAAACGCACTTTGGACATGGATATTTTAATTGAATTTTTGAACAATCAAAAAGCAACAATAAACGGTTATACCTATATGTACAGGGAAGGTGTAAACCACGTTAAAGTTAAAACGACAAACAACATTGATTATCCTCTTGCTCAAAAAATAGTTATTCCCGTCAGCAAGGTTTTTAACTTCCAATTAGGTCCGATTCCGGAAATGGATATAATGTCCGGTAAGGGCATTATTGATTTGGATATTCAAGGTTCAATCGATTTCGTAAACATAAAAGGACTAAGCTCTTTTAAAAATGCCAAACTTACATATAACGGTCTGTTCGGAGTAATTGAAGATATTGACGGCGAAGTTACGTATAACGGAGATATTATAAATTTTAGAAGCAAAAATCTGCGATTAAAAAATAACAAAGTAAATGTTGACGGAAATTTTCAAATAAACAAAAATTTGGAGTTTAACATATCGGGAAAATCCGCCGAAGCAAAAGATGTATTGGAATTGATTAACAAAAGCGAACTTTTAAAAGATGTTAAAGAAGGTTTAAAAATAATAACAAGTGCCGATGGCAAAATTGATTTGTTTACAAACATAAAAGCGAATATAGTTCCGGTTCCTTTCGGAATGCCCCCGTTACCGCCTGATGAAGCGTTTACGGATATGAAAGTTAAAGGTTTTGTAAATTTAAACAACAACGAATGCTATTTTGACGGATTTTATACCCCGATAACCGATATAAAAGGCAGGGTGGATTTTACGGAAACGCTTGTGACCATAGATAAACTTACGGGCATATCAGGCACATCTCCGCTTGTAATATCGGGGAGAATAATAAACGATATTGAAACGAAAATACCTTATGTTGATTTAACGGTAACATCAGAAGCGGTTAATTTAAAAGATACCGTAAGGTTTTTAACGAAATCTTATATGTATCCAGAAGGGTATCCCGATTTGTCTTTCTTATATCAAACGGACGCAAAACACGATTTGTATTTCAAATATAGGGCAAAATCCGTTGATTTCTTAACCGATAAAGCATTTGCGGTTATGAACGTAATTCCTTCAGGCGGTGAAAATTCCGTAAAATTTAATTCGGGTAAAGTTGTTATGGATAAAGCAACCGTGAAGGTAAATAACATTATCGGTGAAATTCTTAATTCCCCCGTGACGATAAACGGCGAAGTTAATAAGGTTGATACCTTAAACCCTTTATATAATTTAAAAATTATTGCGGATGACATTGATATTTCAAAATTAAATAATAACAAACCCGAAATTTTGCCCGAGGGAATAAAACAAATATTAAACGCTTATAGCGATTACTCCGGCAGATTAAAAGTAAATCTGTTGACGGAAGATAATAAAATCAGCGGGAAATTGGGCATAAGCGGCTTGAAATTTAAGCATAAAGAAACAAATACGCCGGTAATTTTTGATGATTTTGAAATCAAAACGGAAAACGATAATTTGCACCTGAATAATATATCCGCTCAAATTTCGGATATGCCGATTTTTGCAAACCTTAATATTTATGATGTTTATAATAAAGCGGAAATGAAAGGTAATATTACCGCAAAACTTACGCAAGGATTTATTGACGAATATTTACCGAAAGAACTTTCGGGTAAATTAAAAGTGTTCGGAGATATAAATTTTTCCGGAAGAATAAACGGCAATATAAATAATTATACGGTTATTCCGAAATTAACCTTTAATAAAGATTCCGATATTTCATACGACGGCACAAATTTGGGAATGCGAACAAACAAAAGAGAATTAACCGGAAATATACAAATTACCAAAAACGGAATTAACATAAAAAATCTTGATTATATAAAATATATTTCATCACAAAACAATAAAGTATATCCTATTATTTTTGCACAAATGCAGGGTATTTTTGAACAAAACAGGGAAAAGCAATATTTACCGAAAGAAATTGCGATAAAAACAAACCAAAATTTATCGGCAAGAATTTTAAATATATTTTTGAAAAATCAAATTTTTACGCAAGGAACATTTAATTGCGATATAAAATATATAAGCGATATAAAAAATAAAACGGCAAAAATAATCGGAACCGCCGATTGCAGAAGTTTAAACATTCCGTTGTTTGATACATCAATAAAAAATATTAAAATAATCGGTGACAACGAAAATATAAATTTAAAAATGTTCGGTTTCCTTTCGGATTCCAAAATAAACATAAATTCGGTATTAAAAAATAACCTGCTCGGCAAAATCAAGGTTGAAGCATTGAATATACATGCAGATAAAATTAATAATAATACCCTGCTTGAAAATTTATCAAAAGCACATATTTCTATTAATCAAAACAATAATATAAAACACACCGACTTTTCCGGAATATCAATTGATAACGGACATTTAAGCATAAATGAATTGGTAATAAATTCTTTGTCCGCAAAAAATTTAACGGCGGATTTTTCAATAGATAAGGACGGAATTTTCAAATCGGATAACCTGACATTGGGTGTCGGAGAAGGATTTTTAGGAGGTCAGGTTGCTTATAACCTGAATGACCGTGACTTGGAAGGAAGTTTTGAAATAAACAACGTTGATGCCGACTATATCGCAGAAACTTTATTTTACGGTAAAAATCAGGTATCCGGCAACTCTAACGGGAAATTATATTTAAAAACGAAAGGAACAACCGACAAAGAAATAATAAAGAATTTGGAAGGTTTTGTTTTCTTTGATATTGCGGACGGAAGAATGCCCAAATTAGGCTCGCTTGAATATCTTTTGCGTGCAGGAAACATAATAAAAAGCGGAATAACGGGTTTTTCGATAAATAACATTCTTGAAATATTAAATTTGGTTAAAACCGGTCATTTTTCAAACATAAGCGGAAGTTGCAACATAAAAGAAGGTGTTGCTAAAGATATCGAGATATATTCAAGAGGCGAAAATTTAAGCCTGTATATTCACGGAAACTATGATATAAATTCAACGCAAGCCGACCTTGAAGTATTGGGTAATTTATCAAAACAAATTTCGACAATTTTCGGAACAGTCGGCAACACTTCTTTGAACACATTTTTCAAGTTAATTCCGGGAATTTCTCTGCTTGATTTCGGAAGGAAAGATATTATAGAAAATGTCGAAAAAATCCCGTTATTTACAAACGGAAATTATGAATATCGAACATTTCAGGCAATAATAAACGGAGATATCAATAAATCCGATTACGTACAAAGTTTTAAATGGATAAAACAATAAATTTTTGCAGGAAAATCATCAATTTAAATGATAACAAAATTCGCAAATTTTACTATACTAAACAAATAAATATAGTACATATTTGAGGGATTATGGCAAGAATAAATAACACAAAACCGATTCACGGGGAAAATGCAAAACCCGATTTGCGAATTGTAAAAGAGGTTAAAACAAAACCGTACAGTGATATTGATTTGAACAATTGGAAAGAATACAATCACATAAAAACGGATACCTGGTGGGAATTTGCGTCAAGAGATAAAAGCCACGGACATTCAAACGAATATCACGGAAATTATATACCTCAAATAGCTCAACAATTGTATGAAAGATATACAAAAAAAGGTGATGTCGTATTGGATTTGTTTTTGGGTTCCGGCACCTCCGCAATCGAAGCCGTAAATATGGGCAGAAGATGTATAGGTGTTGAATTAAAAGAAGAACAGGTTGAAATCGTAAAAAATAAATTCAACCAAAAACAATTGGTTACGGACGTAAATATAATATGCGGAAACAGTGCTTGCGACGACGTAAAAGAAAAAATTTCCGCAAGATTGGACATTATGCGTAAAGAAAAAGCACAATTTCTGATATTACATCCGCCTTATGACGATATAATAAAATTTTCCGACAGAAAAGAAGATTTATCGAATTGTGCAACAACGGAAGAATTTTATGAATTATTCAAACAAGTTGCAAAAAACGGTTATGACATGCTTGAAAAGGGCAGATTTGCGGCATTGATAATCGGTGATAAGTACGCAAACGGTGAAATTGTACCGCTTGGAGCAGATTGTGCAAGCAAAATGAGAGAACTCGGTTTTAAAATGAAAGCCGTAATCGTAAAAAATATGGAAGGCAACGAAAGAGCAAAAGGTAAAACCGCAAATTTGTGGCGTTACAGAGCCTTAAACGGTGGATTTTACATTTTTAAACACGAGTATATTTATGTATTCCAAAAAGTATAGAAATTTAAAAAACGGTAACATATACGAACTTATCCGTGATGACGTTATTAATTGTACAAACGTAAATGACGGTCAAATTATGGTTTTATATACCTGCGAAAAATCCCCCGGTAAAATTTTCGTTAGAGAAATAAACGAATTTCATAAGAAATTTGAACCGGTGTAATTCGTAAAAAAATTTTTGACTAATTATTTTCACGGTTGATAATTGAATTATGAATAAAACTGTAATTGCACAAGTTAATACAATTGCGGGTGATATTGAAAACAATTTGCAAAAAATATTGAAAAATATATCACAAGCTCAAAAAATAAATGCGAATTTGATTATATTCCCAAAATTCGCACTTACGGGTTTCCCTTTCGGTAATATTTTGGACAGACACAAAAGCCTTTTTCGAAAACAAAAACAGGCTCTCGAAAAAATTAAATCCGTTGCTGATAATATAACGGTTGTTTTAGCCGAAATTGAAAACGAAAAAGAAAATATAATCGTAATTCAAAATAATGCGATTTATTTTGATAAGGAAACCTTTGAAATTAATTCCGAAATATTCGGGTTTAAGCCCGATAAAAAAATAACAACATTAATTTGTTGCGATTGCAAAGAGTCCAGAAACGGGATTGAATACGTTAAAAATGCACGGCTTTCAAAACTCGCAAAAGATAATAACATAAACTGTATTTACGTAAATAAAATCGGTTACGGCGATAATTTTGTTTTTGAAGGAATTTCAAGGATTTATGATAAAAACGGAGAACTTACTCTCCGTGCAAAAGCATTTGAAGAAGATTTTGTAACAGCACAAAATAATAAAGGGAATATTGAACCTTTACCGGCGGGCATGGAGAAAGAAGTCAATTTCAACGAATTTACGCTTGATTATTCAAACGATTTGGAAAGAACATATAAAGCGACGGTTCTTGCAATAAAGGAATATTTTGCAAAGAACGGATTTAAAAAAGCTGTTTTGGGCTTGTCGGGAGGTTTGGATTCTACAATCAGTGCGGTTTTGTTGACTGATGCGTTAGGGAAAGAAAATGTATTCGGAATTTCACTCCCGAGTAAAATAACTTCCGCTGAAAGTAAAAACGATGCAAAAATTTTGGCAGAAAATTTAGGTATAAATTTTTCGGAAGTTCCGTTACCGCAAGCAATTGACCCGATGAAAGATTTATTGTCAAAGGCTTTTGAAAATATAAAATCGGATATGTATGAAACTTCCACCACACTTGAAAATTTGCAGGCAAGAACAAGAGCAACAATCTTGTGGAGCGTTGCAAACCAATATAAACAAATGTTGCCGATTGCAACAAGTGATAAATCGGAAGCATATATAGGATATGCAACGGTTAACGGTGATATGTCGGGAGGTTTTGCACCTTTGGCGGATATCACAAAAACGAAATTATTTGCACTCGGACATTTTTTAAACGAATACAGACCGAAAAAAAATGCAATTCCGCTTTCAATTCTTGAAAAACCGCCCGGTGCGGAATTAAAGATTAACCCGAAAACAGGCAAGCCCGTTTCGGCGGAAGAAGATAACATGCCTTATGAATTTTTGGATGAAATAATTTGGCTTGTTGAAAATCAAAATTACGGATTTGATGATTTAATCAATCATAAATTTTATAGTGAAATAAAAAATGATATATCCTTAGAACAAAAAGAAGAGCGGATAAGAAAGTTTTATCGCAAAATGCAATTTGCAATATTCAAATGGCATAT
>CAZHCP010000075.1:0-8069 GCA_964531015.1 uncultured Muribaculaceae bacterium | reverse complement strand
GCTCAGAGTGTACCGGTGATTCTTGCGAGCCTGAGCCCGAACCGGAACCTGAATGCACACCGCAAGCAAAACCGGCTAACTGTATCGCCGGAAGTTATGCTGCTGACGGTTGTACTTATAATTGTACTCAGTATTGTACACCACAATCAAAACCTGCTAACTGCCTTGCCGGAAGTTATGCCACTGACGGTTGCACTTATAATTGTACTCAGTATTGCACAAACAAAGCAAAGCCTTATGACTGTGTCTATGGACATAATAACGAAGATTGTTCCTATACTTGTGAGAAGTGGAATGAATCAAAGCCTGATGACTGTCTTGACGGGTATAATGACGATGACGGTTCGTATGTCTGTACGGCTTCATGCATACTCGAAGAAAAGCCGTCAGGTTGTCTTTCAGGGTATAATAATCCTAAGGATTGTTCTTATGTTTGTACAGAATGGGACCTGACTCCGGTATGTCCAATAGCATATACCAGTGATATTGGAAACAGTTATAGATACTGTATTTTTTATACGTACAATTCTGAAACTAATTCCCGTGATGAAGTTACATGCGAATATTTTGATCCCAAAGGTTCAGTCTTTGGTGCAAAAGCATCTGATGTATATAATTGTATTACCGGTTACCCTTATAATCCGGAGGGCTAATGTTTACTATAAAAAATAATTAAAGAACAATAGCTGGTAGGGTGCAATTTTTTGCACAAAAATATCTAAAAATAAATAAAACAAAAAAAAGGTCGCATTGCGACCACAGTCTTGTTATGGAGAAAAGGAGTGAAGGAAAATAAGTAATAAAGAAATCATCTAATATTATTATTCCCGTTTTTGGAGCATATATAACATATATACTTATTATATGTTATAATTCTTTACAATTCAATTTTATTTCATTCAATTGCATTCAAGAAACAATCGCAACACTAACGCCTCAAACATAGTAGAATTAATAAAGAAAGGAGTTAGTGAAAATGAAAAGCAACAAACATCTGAGTTTAGAGGAACGGGAAAAGATTACGGTATTACAAGGACAAGGATTATCCGTAAGAAAAATAGTAAAAGAATTAGGAAGAAGCCCGAGTACAATATCAAGAGAATTAAACAGAACCAACGCTCTTTATTACAGAGGGATATATATTGGTTCTCAAACACATTTACGAGTAAAAAAAGAGTGGCAAACAAAGCATAAACGTCCAAATTTATTCTTGAATCAAAAAAATGTATCATATTTTATTGAATGTGAACTAAAAAAAGCCTATACCCCTGAGATAATTTGTCATGAACTAAACGAAAAGTTTGGAGAAACAGTTTCCAATGAAACGCTTTACATGTACATTTATTATTCCCCGAAGGGATTAAGCAGATACTTATTAAGACGACCTTACGGTAGGAAACCTCGCAGAATAGAACGCCCTAAACGACAAGGAACAGGTAAAAACATTCCAAATAGAACAGATATATCACTTCGACCGATAGAAGCTGATAATCGTACTGCATTTGGACATTTTGAAGCTGATAGTATTGAATCCTGCAAGAAAAGGGGAGAACAATTACCTTGTTTAACAGTAGTGGTAGAAAGAGTTTCAAGATATACGACGATTAGAAAAACGGCTTCAAAAACAGCAATATCAACAACCACATCAATAATTAAAGCCTTGAAGCCGTATAAGAATACGATAAAGAGTATAACATATGATAACGGTTGTGAGTTCTCTCGGCATGAAAAAATTAACAAAGAACTTAACACAAGCTCATATTTTGCTCGCCCGTATTGCAGTAATGATAAGGGAACTGTTGAAAATATTAACGGATTAATAAGAAGGTTCTTCCCGAAAGGAACAAACTTTGCTACAATAACAGATGAAAAAATCGCATATGTTGAAGATTGGATCAATAATCGACCGATGAAAATCCTCAATTATATGACACCCAAACAAATTTTTCAACTTAATAGTGTTGCGTTTGATTCTTGAATGCAGGCAAATTTCAAAAGAATAAAAAATAAAATATTCTTTATATATATTACTGTCTTTCTTAGGCTTTGCCGAAGAAACGCAAGGACTTTAACATTCATTTTCATAACCATTGCTATTTCTTATTTTGTTTTGTTTTATTTATTTTAAATTTTAATTTTTAATGTATTTGCTACTTTCCTGATATTCTATTTTTTAATCAACCCTCATCCTTACCTTCTCCCGTTGGAGAGGACTTTGTAAAATTCTTTGTTTTAATAAATAATCGGTGCAAAAAATTGCACCCTACGGCTCTTGCCTCAAAAATTTGATTTTGAGACCATTGTTTTCGAGAGAAAACACTGCGTTGAGAAATTAAATTTTGAGGCGGGTTGAAAAGTTTTATTTATTTCTTGTGTAATATAAAATTAAAATTTACACAGCTCCGAAACAGTTATCTCTAATCCATTTGCAATTTTAATAAGTGTATTTAGAGTAGGTTTTGAAAATGCAACCTCGATTTTTTTCATAAAATTTAATGATATATCAAAGTTTGTTCATTTGGAAAAGAGTCTGCTCAAAATGAATAATCCGTTAATATTTTTTCGGCAATACGGACGTACAAAATATGAGTTTGATTTTTATTTTATATACTCTCGTTATATGATGATTTTTTTTATGTCGTTTTTTATAATGTTTACTGTCATAAGAAATATTGTAAGGTCAAAATATGTTGCCGATAATTACACAGGAACAATCAACGTTATGTTTTGCGGAAATCTTCCAGGATGTTCATTCCTGGCGAAAAAAAATGATTCACTATATTAAAGACGAAAATCCGGAAATAAATTCCGCAATTATCGAAGCGGCTCACAATACCGACCTTGACCCCAAAGCCGTTGCTCTTGGTGCTTATATGACGTATATTCTTCTTGAAACCGCAATGAAAGAAGAAAACGGGCAACAAATTTTTACAACAGAAAGTTAATCAATTATTTTAACTTTATAATTTTGTACCGGTTCTTGTCTTATTAATTTTTTTCTGTTTTCCAATGTATTTTTAACGGCAAAAAAGCTCCCGCTTCTGCAATTCACAAACACAAAAAATGCGGCTTCGCTGCCGACTATTCTTTCCGCTTTATCTATTAACAATTCGCCTTTGTCCGAAAGTTCAAAAACCGTAAATGACAACGGGTTTGATATTGTACTTTCACAATATGCATCAAATTTTATGTTCTTTAACCGGCTTGTATCCTTTATAATATTTGAATTTTTATACGTAACTATGTGTTGATACAAAAAGGTTATTAAATCTTCCGTCGATTTATAATTGTTCATGTTTTACCACGTATATAAAATCTTCAACAAGTTTTTTGTTCCACCTTTTGCCGGCTTCGTTTTTGATTATTTCAATTACTTCATCAATGTTATAGGCATCTCGGTAGGGTCTGTCCTGCAACATTGCATAGAACGAATCGACAAGCAATACGATTTGAGAAGTAATCGGTATTTCGACATCCGATTTTTGTTCCGGATATCCCTTTCCGTCCCAATGTTCATGATGATTTTCGATTATAGGAATTATATCCTGTATTTTGGATATCGGTTTTAAAATTTCTCTTGCCGCAATAACGGGATGTTGTTTTATTATGGCTTTTTCTTCTTCGGTCAGAGGATCTTTTTTATTAAAGATTTCTTCCGGTATCATTATATTCCCGATGTCATACAATAATATCGCAAGTTTTAATTTGTCGGTTTCATCTTTCGTCAATTCGAGTTTTCTTGCCAACAACACCGCCAATATTTGTTTCGATTTCGTTGTTCCGGTTTTATACATTCTGTTATATGTTTGCGAAATCACGTCAACTATTGAAAACAATGTTTCGTTTATATTTTTATCGTTTTCTTTTAACTTTATTAATTTTCGATAAATCGTACCCGATACATCATCCTTAACGGGCAATATTTTTTTGCCCAATATTTCGATAAAGGTATCTATTGCAATATCCTGCCATTCGTTTCCTGTTTTATTTTGAGCAACGCAAACACGGTTTCTTCCGTTGAGTTTTGCTTCATACATTGCTCTGTCGGCTAACTCAATGAGTTCATCTATTCGGTCAGAATGTTCCAAAAATGTTGCAACGCCTATACTCGCGGTAACTCCGCCGATTGTTTCTATTTCCTGCGATGCAATGGATTTTCTTATTCTTTCTGCGGCAATGCGAGCTCCCGTCGAATCAACCCCGGGTAAAAGCAGGTTAAATTCTTCTCCGCCTATTCTTGCCGGAATATCGATTGAGCGGGCTTCATTTTTCAATACGTCGGCAATTGTTTTTATCGCTATATCACCGTATTGATGACCGTATGTGTCATTTATTTTCTTTAAATAGTCCAAATCCATTGAAATAACGGAAAACGGTTGGTGCAATCTTAATGAACGTTCCGCTTCTTTAACAATATTATCTTCAAAATATCTTCTGTTGTATATTCCCGTCAACGGATCCGTTATTGCCTGATTTTTAACCTCTTCAAACAATCCTGCAACTGTTATCGCCAATTCAACCTGTTTTGCATACAATTCCAAAAAGTTTGTTTCCGTGTCGGTTATGCCTTCTCTTTCGGAGGTTACCAACATACAGCCGAAATCATTTATTCCGTTATATAACGGTACGATGGAACATGTTTTTGAATTTATGCTTTCCATAAGTTTTTCAATATCTTCTTTTGAAAACTTGTGAAAAAGTATTTGTAAAATACCTTTTATATCCGGAGTCGAATATATTTTCCTGTCTTTTATTGATTTTGCCGTTATTGAATTTTGCACACAAGGTATTAAATATGTTTCCAAAGATTCTCTGATTTGAGATATTGCAATATTCATATTTTTATTTGATGAATATGCTTTTAATTTCAAATATTCCGCATTATCAGTGTTTTTTTCCAATTTCAAAACGGCAGCAAACGTATATCCCATATCAAAATGTAAAATATTTACGATTTTATCGAGCATGTTTGATAAAGGTTGAGAAGAATTCATCATTTCCCAAACGCTGTTTAAAGTCAAAATCGTTTGATTAGCCTGTTCCAATTCTTTTGTTCTTGCGGCGATTTCTTCTTCCAATGCTATATTTTTTGCATATACATCCGCAAAATCTCTTCCTTTTAAATATATCGAACCGTCTATTTTATTAATTTGTCCGAGTATTTCTTTTATGCCCGAAAATATATTCACTTATAAACTTCCAAGATATTATAGTACTTTCTTTTTATTATATACCCTTTTTTATATTATTGTAATACATTTTTTACAATATTTATTACTTCTTTTGCATTTATTTCGTTTATACAATGATTTTTTTTGTTTTTTAAACATTTCTTTTTCATGCAGGGAGAACAATTTGCACTTGAAGATATCGAATGATAATTTTTGCCGTATGGAGCGGTTCTGCTTGCCGATGTTGCAAAAAACAAAGTGACTATACTTTTTGCACCGCTGCACCAAGCAACATGTGCACTGCCCGAATCGGGGCTTATTACGATATCAACGTTTTTTGACAAAAAAACCATATCCTGCAAACTTGTTTGACCTGAAAGGTTTATTATTTTTGAATTATCCGTCAAAGTCATTATCTTATTAATAAGTTCTTTTTCTTTTTCGGTTGCGGTTATTAAAATATTGCAATATGGCGAAAATTCGTTTATGACTTCAACCCAATTTTCAACAGTCCAATGCTTATTTGCCCACGTTGTTGCTGGAGCAATCAGTATTGTTTTTTTGGTTTTGTCGATTTTTTCGAAAACGGCAATTGCATTTTGCGAATATTTACCGCTGAAATCGGGGATAACAAATTCTTCTTTTAAATCTTTAACGCCCAAATATTTCGCAAATTCCAAATTTCTTTTTACAACGTGATAATTAATATCAAACTGTTTGCGTCCCGTTTTTATAATTTCATTAGCAAACAAATACGAAAATTCCCGTCCGTCGTCCAAAGTAATTTTCCTTTTTCCGCCCGATAAACCGAGTATAATTCCGCTTTTTAAAAGCTGTTGCGTATCAAGCACGATATCATATTTTTCTTTTCTGATATCTTTTATAATCGAAATAAATCCTCTTAATTTTTTTATCGGATTTTTTTCTTTTCCGAGCGTTGATTTGTGAATTTCATACATTTTGTCGATAAGCGGATTGTTTTTTATAAAAGTCGAAGCCTTATCTTCAACAATCCAATCAAGTCTTACCGAAGGATATTCTTTCTTTAATGCGTTTGCAAGCGGCAATGTGTGAATTGTATCACCCAGTGCACTCAATCTGATTATCAAAACTTTTTTATTGTTTAAATCTTCCATAACCGCCTTTTTATTCAGTATATCAAAAACTACATTTATTTGTAGGATTTTTCTTCTTGAAATATCATTGTAAAAGTTTACATTTGAATTGTAATTTTAAGCCTTTTGGAGGAATTTTTTTTTTATAAATTTTATTATTATTATTTTGTCAAAGGAAATATACTTTCCGAAAAATCGGATAATTTAGGACTGTTAATTTATGAAAAGAAAAGACTCAAAAGAAATTAAAGAATCAATAAACAGATGTATGATGAAGTTAAGAACCATTCAACCGCATCTTACACCCGAAAAAATTACGTTAAACGAATCTTTTAACAAATTACTCATAGAAAAAGCCGTGCTAAAAGACAGGCTTGCACCAAAAAATCCGACCTTTTTTAACAAACTTTTTAAAAAACTTACGGCAAACAGAAGAGAATTAATCTGCGATTATTTTAATTAAAACGGCTCAAAAAAAAGGACGAATGTATATTTCGTCCGGAAAAACAAGTAACAATGTATATTAGGCAAAATTATTTTTATTCTATACGGTTTCGTTATCTTCTTTCTTTTCTTTTGAACCCGTAGGAACATAAAACGCAAAAGGATTTGACCCCCTTTTATCTTTTGAAAGCTCTTTTGTGTCCGAGATTTGCGAAGTTTCAATTATAATTTCGTTTTCGTTGACATTTTGAAAATTATCAACGGAAATTACAACTTTTCCCATGTTTTCTTTTGAGGTAAACATGCTTTGTGCGGCCACGGAATTAAGATATTGAACTTTGGAATTAAAACCCTGACTTAAGTTAACATCAAAATCCGTTTTAGCTTTTGCCGCCAGAAGTGCAACATCAAAATCGGTTTTGCCCGAATATAAATCCGTACCGAGATTTACCCTGTTAAACTTACTCAAATTCAATGAAGCAACATCAACAGTTTTCTCATTATCCGGATTTAAAATTTTCTCCGTAACATTCGCAAGTGCATTCTTATCAATTATCTTTGAATAATCAGCACCGTTAACCGACCCGATGTTTAATCCCATTTTAACCTTTTTCTCCGTTTTCTACATGTTTTTTATCGGTATTTTTTTGTTGTACCTTTAACTTCTCTCTTATTTTTGTTAACATTTGTTAATAAAATCCGGCTTTTTTTATTAAGTTTGATTAAAATAGAAAAAAATACTTGAAGAATTTTCATGTTTTAAATATGATTAAATTAATGACATTATTAATAAAGGAATGAAAAAATGAACCCTATAGTAGAAAGTTTAGGAAAAGAATATTTGAATAAAGAATTACCGGAGTTAAATCCCGGAGATACGGTAAGAGTTTCCGTAAGAATTATCGAAGGAAACAAAGAAAGAACACAGGCATTTGAAGGAACAATCATTAAAAAAAGAGGAAGCGGCGTAGGTAAAACCATCACCGTAAGAAAAGTGTTCCAAGGTGTCGGTGTAGAACGTGTATTCCCTGTATATTCTCCGCGTGTTGAAAAAATTGCCATCGTCAGAAGAGGTGACGTTAAACGTGCTAAGTTGTATTATTTAAGAGAACGTTCCGGCAAAGCAACTCGTATCAGAGAAAAAATCGAAAAAAAATAGATTAGGTATATTATAAAAAATAAAAGCCATAGTCATTGTTTTTACTTTGAATATGGCTTTTATTTATAAAAAAGAAATATTGAGGAAGTATTATGGAATATATCCACTGGTATCCGGGGCATATCGCAAAAGCAGAAAAAAAACTTAAAGAACAAATTAATATTGTTGATGTCGTTATTG
>CAZHCP010000074.1:0-8076 GCA_964531015.1 uncultured Muribaculaceae bacterium | reverse complement strand
TCTCCAAAACCGGATGTCGAGGGTTCGAGTCCTTCAGGGCGCGAATTATAAAATAAGGTAACAAATGACAAAAGAACAAATCATAGCATACTTTAAAGGGGTAAAATCCGAATGGGGTAAAGTAACTTGGCCGGACAGAAAACAGGTTATTGCTCAAACGGTAGCCGTATTGGTGATAGTTACGGCATTTACGATATATGTTTACGGCTTAGACCTTTTATTTCAAGGGATATTAAAAGCATTAAAGTTACAATAACACTGAATCAGATTATAAGATAGGAATTATTTAATAATGACAAAAGATAATCAAGAAATTATAGAACATTTGTCGGATATGGAACTCGGGCAAGAAGGCATAACAAAAAAAGAAACAAAAAAACAAGAAGTTATTGCCGAAAAAGAAGCAGAGTTTAAAGAAGCCGTAAATGAAGCAAAAGCTCCCAAAAAGAGATGGTACATAGTTCATACGGTAACGGGACACGAAAACAAAGTAAAAGTAAATCTTGAAAAACGTATCGAACACATGAATATGGCTGATAAAATATTCAGAATTGAAGTTCCCCAAAAAACCGTAACAAAATTAAAAGACGGAAAGAAAATCGAAAGAGAAGAAAAATTATTCCCGGGCTATGTTTTGGTTGAAATGATAATGGATGACGATTCCTGGTATGTAGTCAGACATACTGCCGGTGTAACAAAATTCGCAGGTTCCGCTAAGAAACCCATTCCGGCAAAAGACAGCGAAATAAAGAAAATTATCCACAAAACTCAAAATCAATCCGTAAAAGTCGAACTCGACGTTAAAGCCGGCGACAAAGTAAGAATTATATCCGGCCCGTTCTCTGATTTAATCGGTGATATTACGGAAGTTTATCCGGATAAATCAAAATTGAGAGCAATGGTTTCAATTTTCGGAAGAGAAACGCCCGTTGAGTTGGAATATAAACAAATACAAAAAATATAAAACAGAATGAATTTCTTGGAAATTCAAAGGACATAATAAGTGGAAGGAATAAAATTCCGACAATACCACGAAAGGAGAAAAGAAAATGGCAAAGAAAGTTGTAGGAAAAATTAAACTGCAAATTCCCGCAGCAAAAGCAAATCCGTCACCGCCGGTAGGTCCTGCGTTAGGTCAACACGGTGTAAACATAATGGACTTCTGCAAACAATTCAATGCGAGAACGGAATCGCAAGCAGGATACATTATCCCGGTAGTAATTGATGTTTATGAAGACAGATCGTTTTCATTCGTAACTAAATCACCCCCGGCAGCAGTTTTAATTAAAAAAGCAATCAATCTGTCCAAAGGTAGTGCAACACCTAACAAATCAAAAGTAGGTCAAATTACTCACGCACAATTAGAAGAAATTGCAAAAATTAAAATGGAAGACCTTAATGCAACAACAATGGAAGCAGCCGTTGAAATGATTAAAGGTTCTTGCAGAGCGATGGGCGTTACTGTTGCAGATTAATAAAGTCAGATAAAAAGTGGAAGCTTAAAATGCGTTACGACCACAAAGGAGAATAAAATGTCAAAATTAACTAAAAAGCAAAAGAAGATAGCTGAAATGATGGAGAATTTCTCTCAACCATGTACGGCTGCCGATGCAATAAAAAAATTACAGGAAGTATCAAAAGAAACATGCAAATTCAACGAAACGGTTGAATGCCACATGGCTCTCGGTATTGATGTAAAACATGCAGACCAGCAGGTACGTTCAACCACGGTACTTCCCGCAGGTTTGGGCAAAACAGTAAGAGTATGCGTAATTGCAAAAGGTGCAAAAGCAACGGAAGCTCTTGAAGCAGGTGCGGATGCCGCAGGTGCTGAAGAAATTATCGACAAAATTTCAGGCGGTTGGTTTGAATTTGATACATTGATTGCAACTCCCGATTGTATGGGTATGTTAGGTAAATTAGGTCGTGTTTTGGGGCCTAAAGGTTTAATGCCTAACCCGAAAACCGGTACGGTTACATTAGATGTAGCAAAAGCGGTTAAAGATGCAAAAGCCGGTAAAGTTGAATTTAGAGCAGACAAACAAGGTATGATTCATGTACCCGTCGGCAAAATTCAATTTACGGAAGAAGACTTAATGAAAAACTACATTACGTTGGCTGATGCTGTTTTAAGAGCAAAACCGGCTTCTTCAAAAGGTGTATATTTGAAATCCGTTTACTTAACAACTACAATGGGTCCGAGTATTAAATTGGATTCAAAGAATGTTGCTAATGAAGTAAAAGAAAATATGCAATAATGTCAAATTAAAGAAGAAGAGTATATCTTTTACGAGATATACTCTTTTTTTATAAGGAGTTTTTTGTGAGCAGAATAAAACAAATCAAAACAAAATTAAAATTAGGCATTGTAATTAAATTATTAAAAATATTCTTTGGTATTCAAAAAAAACTGTTAAAGGTAAAAAACATTAATTTTCCGAAGCAGCAGGTTTTATTGGCTATCTGGCATGGAGAACAATGCGTTATAAACAGTTTCAAAGATTCAATTGAAGATAAGACAAAATTTTATGTATTGGTCAGTGCATCAAATGATGGTGAAATGATAACAAAAGCAATAGAATGTTTGGATTTACAGGCAATCAGAGGTTCTTCCAAGAGAAGAGCGGTTGCAGGTTCGCTTGAAATTATTGATAAATTAAAAGAAGGCTGTTCTATTGCAATGATGGTTGATGGTCCGAGAGGTCCGAAAGGCAAAGTAAAGGATGGAATTGTAAACATTGCGAAATTATCGGGTGTTCCTGTTGTTCCGGTTGCTTGGACATCTAAGGACAAAACATTTGTCAGGTTCAATTCTTGGGATGATTTCAGACTTCCTGTCGGAATATGCAAAAGCGTTGCACTATATGGAAATCCGATTTATATTCCTAATGATTTAACAAAGGAAGAGCTGAAAGAATGGAGCAATAAAATCGAAGTTGAAATGAATAAACTTCAAGATGATTTAAAAAACAATTACGATAATTATTTAAAACAATAAAATATAAAACATAGCGGGCATTTTTCTATACGTTCTGCCCTAAAAGTAAAAAAATAACTCCGAATTTATCGGAGTTATTTTAATATTATATTTACAAATTACTTCTTATATTAAGAAATTCGTTGAAACATGTAGCCGATACCTCTTGCCGTCAAAATCAATTCCGGGTTTGCAGGGTCGCTTTCAAGTTTAGAACGCAATCTTGAAATATGGACATCAACAACACGAGTATCAATTCTGTGATCCGGCGGATAAGACCAAACATGTTGTAAAATTTCGTTTCTTGAAAAAGCCTGACCGGAATTATTAACCAATAATTCAAGAAGGCTAAATTCCATGCCTGTCAATCTGATTCTTTCATTTTTTCTGAAAACCTGTCTGCGAGCCGTGTCAATACGAATACTTCCGGTTGTGATAACATTTTTTGCTATTTTGCTTGCGGGAGCCGAAACTTCTTTTGCACCCGTTCTGCGAAGAACCGCTTTAACTCTTGCTTCAAGTTCTTTCGGGCTGAACGGTTTAATTACGTAGTCATCCGCACCGAGTTCAAGCCCCGTAATTCTTTCGGAAACATCACCGAGAGCGGTAAGAATAATAATCGGAACGTCGGAGGTTCTTCTTATTTCTCTTGTAACTCCGTATCCGTCAACTTTCGGCATCATAACATCCAAAACAATCAAATCGGGATTATGTTTATTAAATGCGGTAATAGCTTCTTCACCGTCGGAAGCGGTAACTATATCATAACCAATCATGCTCAAACGAGCTTCAAGGATTCTTCTTATACTTGCTTCATCATCAGCAACCAAAATTTTCTGATGTGAATCTTGTTCAGCTTGAAATTCGGTATTATCAGTCATTTTTGACCCCTCAAAACTTAAATAATATTACTATAATTTACATTATATTACAAAATATAAAAATTTCAAAACATTTCTTAAAAAAACATAAAAAAAGTTAATATATATTTGTAAATAAACATCATAAATATTTGATTTTTGTATGCGTTTATAGAATTATTATCTAATGTATTATGTTTGATGAGGGAATTTTATGAAATGAAGGATTTGCTGTCGAAATATAAAAATCAAAACGAATTGTTTGCATATATATCGATAACAATAGCGGTATTACTTTACGGAACGACGCTTGCGGCAACAAAAATATGCATGCAATATTATGATACGACAGAATTAATGTCATTCAGAATGTTGATTTCGACGGTATTATTTCTTCCTTTCATTTTTACGGTATATAAAGGCGTAAAAATAGAAAAAAAAGACATCGGATTAATTTTGCTTATGATGTTATGTGAGCCTTGCCTGTATTTCCTTTTTGAAACAAACGCACTAAAATACACGACTTCGGGACAAGCAGGTGTTGTAAGCTCCTTAGAACCGATTATTTTGGTTATTGCGGCACGAATTATCCTGAAAGAAAAATTCGTAAGAATAGTTTATTTCGGGCTGTTTATATCAATTGTCGGCTCGGTGTTATTAAGTCTTTCGTCCGATGAATCGGCTGCGGCTCCAAATCCGCTGTTGGGGAATTTTTTGGAACTTATTGCGATTATTTTGACCGATACTTGTGTCATTACAACGAAATATCTTATGGACAGATATCCGCCCTTCTTTTTGGCGGGGATTTCCGTAATCGGCGGTTCCGTCTTTTTTACGGTACTAAACGTTATTTCGGGCGGTTCGTTCCATGTTGTCGTTAATTCAAGCCTGTTTGTATTAATTTACCTCGGCATTTTAACCGTTGTTGCGTACGCTCTTTATAACTTTGCAATATGTACGCTCTCGGCAAGCAAATTTTCGCCTTTCTTATTCCTTTTGCCGATGGCAGCGGTATTTTTCGGCTGGTTTTTCTTGGGCGAAACATTTAATTTACAACAATTTGCGGCTTGTTTGCTCGTGTTTGCCGGAATTTACATTTCTCAAATAAACGACAAAAAGAAATTTGTTAAGTTTACAAAAAAGTTTCCGTTTGCAAATTATTTGATTTTTCAAAGCAAAAAATAACTTGTTCATGTTATAATTTCAAATGAATAAACTGTCTGTTATCATGTTAAAAATATAAAGGAATATAAATGCAAATAGGAATACCAAGAGCCTTATCATATTATGATTTTTACCCGTTCTGGTACGGCTTTTTTTCGGGATTGGGAATAGAAATAGTATTATCCGACGTAACCACAAAACAAACAATGTCAAGAGGTTCTTCCGTTGTAGTACCGGAAACATGCTTGCCGGTTAAAGTTTATGTAGGGCATATTTTAAATTTACTGGACAAAGGTATTGACAAAATTTTTGTGCCTTCAATACAATCAATAGCACCCAAAATTTATAACTGTTCAAAATTAAGAGGCTTGCCCGATTTGATAAGAAACGTGGTTAAACGTAAATTTACGTTAATAGAGGCAACACTTGACAAATCGGAAAAAAATTGCGGTCTTTACGATTTTCTTAAAGAAATTGCAGGTCAATTCGGAATAACCGACTTTGAAAAAATAAAAGCGGCTTCCAAACAGGCTTGGAAAGTATATAATAACTTTCACATCATGACCAAAAGCGGTGTTCCTTACAAACAGGCTTTAAAATCGGCTATCGAAAATAAAGTCGTTATTGCCGAAAATCAAAAAACTTATCCGATAAATGTTGCGTTAATTGCTCACGGATACAACTTATATGATGAACGTGTTTCAATGAAAATATTTGAAAAACTCGAAAAGTTGGATTCAAAAGTATATACGGCATTAAACCTCACTCCGGAACAAATGAAGGAAGGTTTAAATGCAATGAATACAAGATTGTATTGGGCTAACGAATACGAAATTTCCGGTGCTGCCGCTCACTACATTCAAGACAGAAATATTGACGGTATCATTACAATTAATGCTTTCGGTTGCGGGCCGGATTCTCTTATGTTAGAGAGAATTGCACGATTTGCAAGAAAATATAACAAACCCATTCTTCATCTTTCAATTGATGAACAAACCGGTGAAGCCGGTTTTGTAACTCGTTTGGAAGCCTTCGTTGATATGTTATACCGTAAAAAACGTTCAAGCATTATTAATAAAATAAATATTGACAAAGCAAATGAAAAATATAACGAAGTTAATTCGTCAGATTTAATTGAAAAAAACAGAGTAAGATAAGTTCATAAGAAAAAATGATGAAAGAAACGGCGAAATTCCGCTGTTTCTTTTTTGTGTTGTATTGTTCGGTTAAAATTGATTTTAACATTTCCTAAAATTTTTAATCAAAAATTTAATTTGCAAATACAAAAAATTTATCGGACAATAAGATTATGAATATAACAGTTTCAAAATCAAAACCGCTGAATGGTGCAATAGAAATTCCGCCGGATAAGTCAATAACGCACAGAGCATTTATGTTTTCGGCTCTGACAAAAGGCGAATGTAAAATATCCAATATCTCAAAAGGTGCGGACTGTATGTCGACTTTAAAAATCATTCAAGATTTGGGTTGTGATGTTTCATTTCTTAATGATAAAGATGTTATTATTAGTGCGAAAAATGCACTCAGAAAACCGTTGAATACTCTTGATTGCGGAAATTCCGGTACTACAACACGTTTAATTGCGGGAATACTTGCCGGACAAAATTTTAATACAAAACTTTCCGGCGACGAAAGCCTTTCTAAACGTCCGATGAAACGTATTATTGAACCGCTGGAATTAATGGGGGCTAAATTTATAGGGAATGATTATAAACTTCCGCTTGAAATAATCGGCTCAAAACTGACGGGTATTAATTATACTTCCAAACTTGCTTCGGCACAGGTTAAATCCTGTATTCTGTTGGCAGGACTCAATGCAGACGGTATAACAACATTTTCCGAACCCTATAAATCGAGAAACCATACGGAACTTATGTTTGAATATATGGGGGCGGATATTTCGATTAATAAAAATACGATTACAATAAAAAAATCTTCGCTAAATCCTTGCGATGTCAATATTTGCGGAGATATTTCTTCCGCTGCGTTTTTTATGGTTGCTGCACTTATTATACCAAATTCCGAAATCATTATTAAAAATGTCGGCATAAACGAAACCAGAGCCGGAATTATTGATGTCATAAAAGCAATGAACGGAAATATTGAAATTTTAAACGAACGTATTATATCAAACGAAAAAGTTGCCGATATAAAAGTTCAATACTCCGAATTAAAAGCAACAACGATTGAAGGGGAAATAATCCCAAAATTAATAGATGAAATACCCGTTATTGCAGTACTTGCAACACAAGCCGAAGGCACAACGATAATTAAAAATGCACAAGACCTGAAAAATAAAGAAGCGGACAGAATTACCGCAGTGCAAAAAGAACTTTCAAAACTCGGAGCGGATATAACAGAAACACAAGACGGATTTATAATAAACGGAAGAACGGAGCTTAACGGCGGTTGTAAAATTGAATGTTATCACGACCACAGAATTGCAATGAGTGCTTATGTCGCAGGTTTGATATGCAAAAAACCGATTACTATAAACGAATTTCAATGGGTTGACATATCTTTTCCCGAATTTCTAAACTTAATAAATGAACTGACAAACTAAACCGTCATTTGCTTTTTCTCGGTTATATAATACGGCGAAGAGATTAACGGTTATTAGTCTTGTCGGCTTTAAACCTGCAATACAAAGCGAAAATAAAGAAAACCAATGCCCAGGCAATCATTAAAACATCATTATCAGGCACTAATTCCGCAAACTCGGTCTTAAAAAAGACCTCAACCGGTGCGGGCTTTGCCGTTTCTTCAATAAGATGTTGTTTCCGTTCTCCACTCCGGACTTCTATTTCTAATTTATTTGCATGCTTTATGAGTTTCTATTCTTTTGTCAACCCTCATCCTAACCTTCTTCCGAAAGAGAAGGAATATAATAAAATTTAATTTCTGAAAATACAAAAAAACGCCACTTTTAAGTAAGTTCGTCAATGAATATATTTTTAATTCTTTCAATACAACCTTGCGGGCTGTTTTTCCATTCTCTGTACGAAATTCTTTCGACTTTTACTCCGCTGCGTTCCAACAAAGTTTGCTTTTGCA
>CAZHCP010000073.1:0-8088 GCA_964531015.1 uncultured Muribaculaceae bacterium | reverse complement strand
ACAATATATTTATGTAGGAACGATGTTATATGGATAATTTTGAAGAATATAAGAAACAAAATGAACCTGAAAAATATAAAAAAGCTGAAAACTGGGGAGTGGCGATTGGCTTACAACAAGTTGATAATTTAACACCTTCAAAATATCTGATTAAAATTGCAAAAGAAAATATAGAAGGTAAAATTTCTATTGATGAAGCAAACGAAGAAATTTCACGTTACTACAAAAAAAATCCTGCTAAAACCATAAAAGAACAAAATGAAAAAGAAGCAGATGAAGTTTCTGCACGTATTGCCAAGTTATTAAGTACACACTCTTTTTCTTTTAGTCCTGCCGAGTTAATTTCTATTCATAAAACACTATTTACGGGAATATTAGATAATAAAACAGCAGGTAAAATACGTACTTATGATATTACCAAAAAAGAACCGATTTTAAATGGTGATACCGTTATTTACGGACGTGCGGACAGTATAAAAGAAACTTTGGATTATGATTTTTCCCAAGAAAAACAATTTCATTATAAGGGACTATCTATAAAAGAAAAAGTTGAACATATTGCAAAATTTATATCCGGTATATGGCAAATTCATCCTTTTGGAGAGGGTAACACTCGAACAACCGCTGTTTTTACTATTAAATATCTCTATACATTGGGATTTGAAACAAATAATGATATGTTTGAAAAACATTCAAAATATTTTCGGAATGCTTTAGTCCGTGCAAATTACCAAAATTTAAAAAAAGATATTACGTACACCACCGAATATTTGGACAAATTTTTTGGATGTCTTCTGTTAGATGAAAAAAATTTATTAGATAACAAAGAAATGCAAATAAAAGAACCGGTTACAAACGATGAAAAAAGTTCACAGAATAGTTCATAGAAAAATGCACAGAAAATTATAGGAACAGGTTAGTAAAAAATCCTAAAATAATAACCGATGAACCGGCTGAAATTTTGCAAGTTTCAAGACGCACAATAGATAAGCAAATAGCCCCGTTCTAAAAGCAGAAAATAAACTCCGCAGTATTTGTGCAGATAACGGCGTTCACCGGGAAATTATTTAATCGTTTTGCGTTATATAAAATGCAGAAAAAAATACGGACTTGAAAATCCGTATTTTTTTATATTCCGAAAATTTAAGTTTTCTTATTTCTTTTCTTTTATAACGCTTGTTATTAATGCTGCGATGAGAAGAGTTAAAGCACCGGTTAAAAACGCATATTCCCAATGGTAATTTATTCCGCCCGGAACTTCATATATACATTTGTTGATAAACCACGCCAAAAGCGTACAAACCAAAACTTGCGGGCCGGCTATAAATATATTAAATATACCCATTACCGAACCTTCCGCACCTTTTTTGATAAATTCAGAAAGCATTGCAAAAGGAAGTGCCAATATGCTTGCCCAGCCGATACCTGCAACCGCCATACATATTAATATAAAGGCAGGATTTTTATATATTGCCATTCCGACAAATGCCAATGCCAATGTTACCAAGGATATAAAATGTACTTTTCTGTTTCCGAACTTCGTTGATAATAAGCCGATTGGAATTGAAACAAGGAAACAAATTAAGTTTTGTATTGCAAAGCAAATTGAAGAAAAGTTAGTTGCACTGCTTATTGTATCGGTGTATGAATTTTTTAATTCTTCCGTTGCGGAGGTTAAATCGGGAACTCCGTAAACCGTATGAATTGCGTATTGCGTGAAGAATATATTTAAACTCATAATACCAATCCAAGTGAAAAGTTGCATTGTGCAAATCTTGGAAACTTCAGGTGAAGATTTAAAAAATTCAACTATTTTACTGATAAAAGACTGTTCGTTTTTTTCTTCGGTTTCGATTGCGGAATTATTAACCGTAACCGTATTTTTGTTATGTTCTTTTATTGTAATGCAAGTCCACAACATAGCCAATGAAAAAGCAAGTGCCGCCATAACAAACTGTGCGTTTATGCTCATTTGATAGTTACAAACATATTTTAAGAAAGGAGCCGTTCCGGCAGCAATAACAGAACCTAAGCCGATAGCAAAACTCAAATAAGCATTTGCAAGCGAATGTTGTTCGGGCGGTACCAAATCGGGAACCAATGCTCTGTACGGACCTTGTGCCGCATTAACGCAAGCATCGATAATCCATATCATGATTGCGGCTATTATCAAACCGCCGAATACCGGTTCCGGAATATGAAGGAAGTTTGCAATATTTTGTGCAATTGCCGCAGAATTTGGGAATGCCCACAGTGCCAAGCTGGCAAATATTGCACCTGCAAGCAGATAAGGTCTTCTTTTTCCGAACACGGTATGTGTTTTGTCACTTAATTCACCGATTATCGGTTGTACAACCATGCCCGTAACCGGACCGGCTAACCATATCAGACCAAAAATCAACGGAGAAGCACCAAGCCCTTCCGTAACGGGTCCGGATAATATAATTCTCATTTGCCAGGCAAATTGCAAACCGAAAAACCCGAGGCAAAAATTTAACAATTGTGCCGTTGAAAACGGTTTTAGCGTGTTTGTTGTTGAGTTTGATTCACTGCTCATTTTCATTTATCCTTTATTTATCTAATTCATCAGGTAATTTTGCCAAAACTTTAAATAAGTCTCCGACTATTCCCACATCCGCATACTTAAATATCGGAGCATTTTTATCGCTGTTTATTGCAATAATTTTTCCGCTGTTTTTTATGCCTGCGATATGCTGACTTGCACCGGACACTCCTACCGCAATATATAATTTTGGTGCAACGGTCTTTCCGGTTTGTCCTATTTGTTGAGCTTTTGTTATAAACCCTTTTTCAAATGCTTCACGAGTTCCTGCAACCGCTCCGTTTAATTTTTGTGCCAATTCGTAAATAAGAGTCATTCCGTATTCGTTTGCGGCACCTGCCCCCGCACATACGATAACATCAGCGGAAGTTATATCTTTTGTTGAAACTTTCTTTACCGTTCTTTCTTTTATTTCAATTTTCTTTTTTATTTCCGAAACATCAATCCAATTATATGTTGCCGATACATTTACCTCGTTTTGTTTAACTTTTGGAAAAACATTCGGCTGAACCGTTGCCATTTGAGGAAATGTCGTACATACAATATCTGCCGTCAGTTGACCGCCGAACGTCGGTCGTGTCGAAAGCAATAAATTACATTCATTTGTATCCAAATTAGTACAATCTGCGGTTAAGCCCGTTTCAAGTTTTGTAGCGGTGTAGGAAGCGACTTTTTTCCCTTTTTCCGTTGCTCCGATTAAAATTATTCTCGGCGGATATTTTTTTGCAACTTCCGTAAATATTTCGCTGTGGTAGTTTTCAAAATCGCTTAACCTGTCATCGTTTACTATTAACACTTCATTACACCCGTATTCGCCAAGCTGTTTTACTGTTTCGTCAAAGTGCATTCTTTTGTTTATAATGCAAACCATAATACGTTGATTCCAAAGTTTTTTTTGTAATTCAACGGATTTAGAAACAAGCTCTAAAACAACTGGAGCAATTTTTCCGTCTACATCGGTTTCGCCATATATAAGTATTCCGTTTGGTTCCATTATTCCCCGATTGCTCCTTTTATTTTATCTGCAAGTTTTGTCGCAAAATTTTCGTCTTCAATATCAATATATTCGCAATTTCTGCCGTCATCGGCTTTAAATACATGCGAAACCTTTGTAGGTGAACCCTTTATTCCTGTTTCATCTTCTCTCAACCCCGTATCGTAAAGCGTATATGTCGGATAAATATAATCTTTTGCTTTTATATAGCCTTCAATTTTCGGTAACCTCGGACGGTCAACATAATTATTTACACAAACAACGGCAGGTAATTCAACGTTTATGAGTGTTTTCTCTTTTTCATTTTCCGAATATGCACTTAATACATTATTTTCTATACCGATTATTTCGTTAATATGCGAAATTACAGGCAAATTTAAACGTGCGGCAACCGAATAACCCGTTTGTCCCGTTTCTCCGTCTATTGCTGATTGTCCGAAAAATATTAAATCCGTATTCGGAAATTTTGTTTTAATGATTGCCGACAAAACTTTTGATGTGGCACAGGTATCTGAACCCGCAAATTTTGAATCACAAAGCAAAACAGCTTCATCAACACCTGCCGCAATTGCTTCTTGTAAAACGGCTTTTGCTTTTTTCGGACCCATTGTAACAGCCGTTATGCAAGTTTCTTCGTATTTGTCTTTTATTTGAAGTGCTGCTTCAATTGCTTGCCTGTCAACGGGATTTATAATGCTCTCCGTTTTTGTTCTGTCTATGTTATTATTTTCCGTCCATTCAACATTGTTTGTATCGGGTACTTGTTTTATAAAAACAACAATATTCAATCCTACACCCCTCTTTATATATTATTTTTATATAAAAATGCCGTCAGTGCAAATTATTTACATGTCTAAAGCTATATCAAGCGTTTTCGCTTTCGCAACTATCGCACTTGAAGAAATAACATCAACTCCCGTTTGTGCAATCTTTTCAACGGTTTCTATAGTTACGTTTCCGCTCGCTTCAATAAGTGCTTTATCTCCGATTAATGCTACGCATTCTTTCATCATTTCGCAAGGCATGTTGTCAAGCATAATTATATCAGCACCGACGGAAATTGCTTCTTTTACCTGTTCAACGGTATCACATTCCACTTCAATTTTATGAGCATGCGAAAGATGTTCCCTTATTGTATTTACGGCATTTGTTATTGATTTCGCAAATTGTATGTGATTATCCTTTATCATTACGCAATCTGATAAATTAAACCTGTGAAGTCTTGCACCGCCCGTAAATACGGCATATTTTTCAAACATTCTGAAACCGGGAGTAGTTTTCCTTGTATCGGTAATTCTTGCTTTGTTCTCGCCGATTGCTTTTTGATATTTGTTTGTTTCGGTTGCAATACCGCTTAAACGCTGTACATAATTTAATGCCGTTCTTTCACCGGTTAAAACGGCTCTTGCCGAACCTTCGATTTCCGCAATCGTATCACCTTTTTTTATTTTGTCACCGTCTTTAAAATGTTTTATTATTTTAATTTCAGGCGATAATGTTCTGAAAACCGCTTCAACAATGTCTATCCCGCAAAGTATTCCGTCTTCTCTCGTATTCATCTTTGCTTTTATTGTTTTATTTTCGGGTATAAGATAATCCGTTGTGATATCTCCAAAACCGATATCTTCTTTTAATGCGTTTTTTACGTGTTCTTCAATAATAAATTTATGTAACAGTGCGTTTTGCATGATTATCCTTTCATTCCCGTGTGTATGTTTTTTCTTTGCGATTTTGCGTGTAAATCTTTTTGAGGATAGTCCTCACGATAGTGAGCACCTCTGGATTCTTTTCTGTTTATTGCAAATTCGGTAATCAGCTTTGCCGTCGTGAGCATGTTTCTTAATTCGTAATGCTTTCTGTCCGGGCATTTGTACATAAAACCGAATTGTTCCTGCATATAATCAAGTGTTTCATCGGCGACTCTCAATTTTATTGCGTTTCTTATAATGCCGACATTTTCCCACATTGATTGTTTTAATTCCGTAAACAAAACTTCAATATTTTCCTGCGGCATTGCCGTTAATTCTTTTTTGTAAAATCCGATGATTTTTTCAATTTCTTTGTCAAATTTTGAATTTGTTTCAAACCGAACCGTTTTAAGATAATTTACAAGCTCGTATGCACATACGGCACATTCCAATATAGAGTTTGACGCCAGCCTGTTTGCACCGTGCAAACCCGTGCAAGCCGTTTCGCCGATTGCGTATAAGCCTTCAAGTGACGTTCTTCCTTTTGTATCGGTTTCAATTCCGCCCATAAAATAATGTGCGGAAGGCGATACGGGAATAAAATCTTTTGACGGATTTATTTTATATTTTAAACAGTTTGAATATATAGTCGGAAACCTTTTCGCAAATTTTAACTCGTTAATGTGTGTTGCGTTTAAATATTCGTTTTTTGTATTATTTTCACGCATTTCGTTATAAATTGCTCTTGTTACGATGTCACGAGGGGCAAGTTCAAGTCGTTTATCGTATTTTTCCATAAACGTATTACCCGACTTATCGACCAATTTTGCACCTTCTCCCCTGACCGCTTCCGATATAAGAAACATTGTACCCGAATTTTCAACAGAAAAAGCAGTCGGGTGAAATTGCACAAATTCCATATCTCTGACATTTGCACCTGCTCTGTATGCGATAGCAATTCCGTCGCCCGTTGTTATTTCGGGATTTGTAGTATGTTTGTATAATTGCCCCGTTCCTCCCGTCGCAAGAATTACTGCGGGAGCTTCGATTGCTTCGTATTCGTTTTCCGCATAATTATAAGCGATTAAACCTTTACAAACATTATTTTCATCTTTTAATATTTCAACGGCAAGCGTTTGTTCATATATATCCAAATTTTTCAAGGACAAAACTTTATTAACAAGAGTATTTTCAATGCAATAACCCGTAGCATCTCCTCCTGCATGCAAAATCCTGTTTACGCTGTGTGCGGCTTCTTTTGTAAACTTTAATCTGTTGTTTTCGTCTTTATCGAACTTCACGCCTATATTTTGAAGTTCGTTAACAACCTCCGCACTTTTTTGCGAAATAAGTTCCGCTACATTTTTATCTGATAAACCGGCCCCCGCAATAAGCGTATCTTCAATATGCAAATTACACGAATCAAGCTCGTTTTCGGGCATTACACACACCATTCCGCCTTGTGCGTATTTTGAATTTGATTCTATAAGTTGTGATTTTGTAATAATTAATATTCCGTCCGGCAATTTTATTTCATTGTGAATTTTTATTGCGGCATATAACCCTGCAATACCGCTGCCAACTATTACAACGGAATATTTTTTATGTTTCATCTTATATCCTTCTTTTTTATATATTTTAGTTCAAACATAAAAAATTTTTAATTATATTTTACCAAATTAACATTCTTTCTTTATCCGTCCGGTTTAATTTTATAAAAAAATCCGACCTTAATAAGCCGGATTTTTTGTATTTTAATTTATTATATATTAACCGCTGAACAAATTGTATGTTCTGTCTATATTGCTTTTTATTAAAGATTTTATTGATTCGTATTCCTGCGAAACAACCTGATATTCGGTTTCAAGCTGTGCAAGTTCCGTGTCGAGGAGGTTTTCTTTTCTTGCAATACTTGCTTTTTCATGGTCATATTTGCTTTCTGCCGCAGCGTCATCCGATGTATCTCTTACACATTCCAACTTTGTATCAGCACTTTTTACTTCGGCAAAAATACCGACCGTATTATTATTTGTGTCCGCAAGACCGACTATTCCGTTAAACAATAAACTTTGGAATTTATCGGGTTCTTTTAAAAATCTGCTTCCATCTTCGATATCATATTCTTTGTTGTTTATAATTGCCTTTCCCGTTGTTTCGTCAATCGACAATAAATATTTTCCGTCCAAATCCTTCGGAATTATCCAATTTCCGTTTTCATCTTTTGTCAAATATACCTGCTCGTCAGGACCTATCGGAAGATAACCCATCGATGAAAGATTGTTGTAGTTAATATCTTCTTTCCTGTAACCTCCGCTTGCAGACTCATCATCAACTTTAACGGTCATTTTCATATTATTCATAGCCTTACTGTATTCGGAAGCGGTATTTTCCGATTCCCAAGTAAGTTGATTTCGTCTGTGAGTAAGCAAAATTTCCTGATAACTGATGTCACTCATTCTTGATGTCAACATTAATAATCTGCCTTGTGATGATGATAAACCCATTTTTTCTCCGCTTTCTTTCTTACATACTGTTTATCGACATTTTTATTTAAAACTTTAATTCTTCTTAACATTTCTTTATAAAAACATTAAGTGCCACAACACCGGGAGGTAATATTAATTGATTTTTGATGTTAATTTTGTTTATGTTCCTTCTCCGGCGGGAGAAGGTTAGGATGAGGGTTGACTAAAAGAATAAAATATTAGCGAAGTGGCAAATAAATTAAAATTGAAATTGAAAATAAATAAAACAAAATATTCAACAAGGTACTGCGTTTCTAATTCAATAAATTCAACTTGAAAAGTGCTAAACGACGCACTTTCTGATGTTGTTTCATTAAG
>CAZHCP010000072.1:0-8130 GCA_964531015.1 uncultured Muribaculaceae bacterium | reverse complement strand
ATAACGCCTCTTTTACCTTCCATAAGTTTCATAATTAAGCTCCTTATAACTAACCGATGCTTATATTTTACTATCAACACAAAGTGAATGCAAAAAATAAAGGAAATAAGCCTAACCATAAAATTCAATTATTATTTAAGACAGAGGCAACGGCTCAGGCTCTTCAACAGGTTTTAAAAATCCTCCTGTTTGGATTTCCTTTGATTCAAGCATGACCGCATTCGCAATTTTCACGGGGAAAACTCTCTTTTTTGAAAAATATACTCAATATTGCTCTGTTGTAGAAGGCGAATTTTCGCAAACTTTATTTGGCATTTTTGACCGTTAATATCAATGTATATAATAAAATGACTTCTGCGTAATACAGAAGTCATTTTGTTGATTTCATTCGGGAATAACATTTTCTTAATCGGATTTTTAAAATTCGATTAATTTAAGGTTTCCTCTTTTCGTACGGTTAATACTAAATGTCTTTATACGAACCTTTAAATTTGTCGTTGTATGTAGTGTGCAACAGTTCATGTGCTTTATGAGAAGCAGGCTCGCCGAGATATTCCTTATAAAGTTTTTGAATATCCTTATTTTCGTGCGAACGTCTGAATTGTACATCCTTCAAATCTTCGTTATACAAGCCTTCCGCTCTTTTCGCTCTTGCTTCCGGCGTATTACAGCTTATCGGTTGACCTCCGCCGTTTACGCAACCTCCCGGGCATGCCATAACTTCCAGCAATTGGAAATCTGCCGTTCCGTTTTTGATTTCCCTTATCGCTTTTTCGGCTTCTCTTAATGTCGAAACAACTTTTATTTTCACTTTTGTTCCTTTAATATCAAGTTCAACCGTTTTGCAATAAGAAGATTTATCTACGCCTCGGAGTTCGACAATATCATTATTTGCAATGTTTTCACCCGTTACCATATAATATGCCGTTCTTGCGGCAGCTTCCGCAACACCGCCCGATGCTCCGAATATCGTAGCCGCACCGGTGTATTCTCCAAACGGTGAATCGGCTTCTTCAGGTTCGATTGTTTTTAAATCTATACCTGCCGATTTTATCATTTGTGCAAATTCCTGCGTTGTTAATACATAATCGGTATCAAACTTTCCGTCCGTTACCAATTGGTCACGCTTAATTTCGGCTTTCTTTGCACTGCACGGCATTATTGATACGACAACCGTGTTTTCTTTCGTATATCCTTCTTTTGTCTTGGGAAGAATATCTTTTACAACGGAAGAAAGCATTGATTGCGGTGATTTACAACTTGAAAGGTGATTTAACATATCAGGATGTTCCAATTCCAAGTATCTTACCCATGCCTGACAGCAGGAAGTAAATAACGGCAAGTTTTCGCCGGTTTTTACTCTGCCGAGAAATTCCGTAGCTTCTTCCATAATGGTTAAATCTGCCGCAAAGTTTGTGTCAAACACCAAATCAAAGCCGATTTGCCTCATTGCCGCATATAATTTGCCTATTACGTTTTCACCCGCCGGCATGTTAAATTCTTCGCCGATTGCAACACGAACCGCAGGTGCAACCTGTACAACCACTTTTTTATTCGGATTGTTTATTTCTTTCCAAACGTCATTAACTTCATTTTTTATTGTTAAAGCACCCGTCGGGCATACAGCTTTACATTGTCCGCAATAAACACAATCAACTTCTGCCAAAGCCTTTCCGCCCATAGGCTGAACAACGGTTTTTGAACCTCTGTTCGCAAAGCCCAATACGGAATGACCCTGATATTCGTTACAAGCTCTGACACAAGCTCCGCACAAGATACATTTGTTTGAATCTCTGACGATGGAAGGATTTGAACAATCAACGGGTAAATAATCTTTTTCGCTTTTTTGTACGTATTTCAGATTTTTAATGCCGTATTCTTCCGAATATTGTTGCAATTCGCAACTTCCGCTGCGTTCGCATGTCGTACATTCTCTGTCATGGTTTGAAAGTAACAATTCCAAAACTGTCTTTCTTATGTTTCTTACCCGTTGCGTATTTGTTTTAACTTTTATATTCGGTTCGGGCGGCATTGTGCAGGAAGAATTTACCATAACTCTTCCGTTCGGATATTCAACTTCCACAACGCACATTCTGCAAGCTCCGTATTTTGTAAGGTCGGGTCTGTAACACAATGTAGGAACGCTAAATCCCGCTTTTTTTATTACTTCCAATAAATTCGGTTCGTTTGTATATTCAACCGGTTTCCCGTTTATATATAATGTATTTGTCATTTTGCACACCTCAATTTTTCTTTATAGCCTTAAACGGACAAGCATCGACACAAGCACCGCATTTGATACATTTTGTTTGGTCTATCTTGTGCGGATTTTTTACGCTGCCTTCAATTGCACCGACCGGACATACTCTTGAACATTTTGTACAGCCTTTGCACAAGGTTTCGTCAATTTGAATTTTCTTCATTGCACTGCACACGCCTGCAGGACATTTTTTATCTTTAATATGTGCAATATATTCGTCCCTGAAATATTTTAAAGTTGAAAGTACGGGGTTTGGAGCCGTTTTACCCAAACCGCATAAAGAACCGTCTTTAACCGCTGCTGCGAGTTCTTCCAAGGTTTCGATATCCTTCATTTCTCCTTTACCTTTTACGATTTTTTCAAGGATTTTTAACATATTTTTTGTACCTTCTCTGCACGGTACGCATTTTCCGCATGATTCGTTTTGCGTGAAATTCATGAAAAATCTTGCAACTTCAACAATGCAGGTATCTTCGTTCATAACGACCAATCCGCCCGAACCTACCATTGCACCTGCTTTTGTAAGGCTTTCATAATCCATCGGCAAATCAAGATGTTCTTCGGTTAAGCAACCGCCCGAAGGTCCGCCTATTTGAACCGCTTTGAATTTTTTGCCGTTTCTTATTCCGCCGCCTATATCAAAAACGATTTCCCTTAACGTCGTACCCATCGGAACTTCGATAAGACCCGTGTTGTTTACTTCACCCGTTAAAGCGAATGTTTTTGTACCTTTTGATGTTTCCGTACCCATTGAAGCAAACCATTTTGCACCTTTCAGCATAATAACGGGTACATTAGCCAATGTTTCAACGTTATTAATAAGTGTCGGTCTGCCGAACAAACCTTTATTTGCGGGGAACGGCGGTTTTGGTCTTGGCATGCCTCTTTCACCTTCGATGGATGCAATCAGTGCGGATTCTTCACCGCAAACGAAAGCTCCCGCCCCTTCTTTAATATGGAGTTCAAAGGAGAAGTCGCTACCCATTATGTTTTTACCGAGGTAGTGTCTTTCTTCCGCATCTTTTATTGCTTTTTTCAAACGTGTAATTGCAAGCGGATATTCGGCACGAACGTATATATAACCTTCGTCGGCACCGATTGCAAAAGCGGCAATTGCCATACCTTCAAGCAATTTATGCGGGTCACCTTCCATAACCGAACGATCCATAAACGCACCGGGGTCACCTTCGTCACCGTTACAAACGACATAAGATTTTCCGCCTCTGTTAGCTGCCGTAAATTTCCATTTTAAGCCCGTCGAGAAACCTGCTCCGCCTCTTCCTCGCAAGCCTGAGTCCGTGATTTCTTTTATTACGGCATCGGGGTCATTTTGTTTTAAAACATTGTATAATGCTTCATAACCGTTTACGAGTATTGCTTCATCCAAAGATTCGGCATTAATGTTACCGCAATTAGCAAGAGCCGTTCTTGTTTGTTTTTTATAGAAATTAATATCTTCATCGCATTGAACATGTTGTTTTGTTTGCGGGTCAACATACATTAACCTTTCAACCGGTTGACCGCCTTTAATGTGTGTTTCAAAAATTTCTTCGACATCGGCAGGTTTTACTTTAACATAAGTTGTTTTAAGTTTCGGTATAACAACCAAAACACCCTGTTCGCAAAAACCGTGGCAACCGGTCGGAACAACGGTTAATTTATCTTCTTTTGTTAATTCTCCGACATCAACCCCGAGTTCTTTAAATTTCTTTATAACATCCAAAGACCCGTTTGCAACGCAACCCGTACCGGCACAAACAAGAACTCTTAAACCCTGTTCGTCCACATATTTTTTTGCTGTTTCCTGCTCTTTTTTTATATCAATATTCAAGACCCTATCAGCCATTCTGTCCCCCTTTTTCTCTTTCAAGGATTGTATCAATAATTACTTTCATTGCATCGGTTGTCATTTGCGGATAGACCTTTCCGTTTACTACAACAACCGGAGCCAAACCGCAAGCACCCAGGCAGCTGACGGTTTCAACGGAAAATAAACCGTCGTCGGTTGTATATTTACCTTCTTTTAATTTAAATCTTGATACTATCGATTCATATACGGGCATGGAGCCTCTTACGTGGCATGCCGTACCGTCACACAATTTAATTTCGTATTTACCTTTCGGTTCCAAAGAGAATTGTGCATAAAATGTCGCAACACCATATACCGTTGCGGGCGATAAGCCTTCTATTTGAGTACCGATGTAGGTCATTGCTTCTTCGGGCAGGTATCTGAATACTTCCTGTACTTTTTGCAATATTGCAATCAAATTTGATTTTTTAGCCCCGAAACTTCGGATAATATTATCCAATTCCGCTTTATTAACTGCGGGTTGAGTCGTGCTCATTTTAAACTCCTTTCGTCTGCGTCCGTTATTTTGATTTTTTATTATACCATATTCACGATTTTAGGTTTATATCGTGATTATTTTTTATTTTGATTTGCCCCGTATATTATTTATACCCTTTTTTCTTCATTTTAGCAATTATTAAACTATTCGTCACATTATTCTTTATACTATATGCAGATATTTTTTATTGTTATAAAATATACTTATAAAATTTTAAGGGATTTATTTATGAAAAATTTATTCTTAATATTGCTTTTAATAACGGTTTTTCAATCTTCAATGCAGGCACAAACCGTATATGACGATAATTACGTTGAAAACCCTAATTACGTTCAAGGAAATAAGTATCTTGAAAATGCTCAATATTCAAGTGCGATAAACGAGTTTAAAAAAGCAATAAGAACCAATCCGAACGATTCCTCCGCTCTTATAGGACTTTCAAACGCTTATAACATGCGGGCGGAATATTACAACAATACCGTTAAATCCCCCCAAAATGCAATTTCCGACATAAAATCGGCATTGTTCTTTCTTAAATATTTTCCCTCCGTTGCAAATCAATCACTGACTCAATCAATTGCGGCAATGGAAAAAAATCTTTCTTTGCTTGAAGTTTCTCAAAAACAGGGACTTTCTCCCGACTCACGTTTGAAAACGGCAAAAGAATCAAGGATTAAAGGCGAATTTGCAGCTGCCGCTTTCGATTTTTACCAAATTTTAAGTAACGAAAAGTATGCAAAAGAGGCAAATGTTGCATTGGGGGATATCTTTAAAATCTTTAACAGACCCGATAAAGCAGTTAATTTTTACAGAAATGCACTTCAATTTGACGGCGATAATCCCGATATTCGCTTAAAATTGGCGAGAACTTACGAACAATTAAACGACTTTTCCTCTTCTTTACAGGAATACAGCTTTGTTTTAAATACGTCATACGAACATAACGAAATTTTAAACTCACTTGAGCGAATTTGGCAAAAAAAAGTTGACGAAAATCCGAAAGATGCGGAAGCTCACGCTAATTTGGGTGTTATTTTCCAAAAACAAAAACGCTACACGGAAGCTCTTGCCGAGTACATTAAAGCTCAGGAACTTAATCCCGCAAACTTAAATACAAAACTTAACATCGGTACTTTGTATCAGGAACAAAATAAATACCATGATGCAATTGCCGTATATAATTCCGTTCTTCAATTGCAACCGAATAACATTAACGCACTTATTAACAAAGCGGACTGTGCAAAAGCATTGAACAGAAATGAAGAAGCAATTTCTTTGTATAAAACCGCTTTGAATTTGGATAACAAAAATACCGCCGTTAAAGCAAAATTGTTTGAATTGTTAAAAAATACAATGCCGACGGACGATGTTTTGGCTTTCTTGTACAATAACGTACTAAATTCGCCGATGAGTGCCGATTCCTGTTATGAATTTGCTTATGAATTACATAAGGCAGGCAAAATTGACGATGCAATTACCTATTATCTTCAAACGATAAATCTTGATAAAACCAAAACGGATGCGTATATAAACCTTTCGCAGGCATACAGACAAAAGAAAAATTATAACGAGGCGTTAAACATAATAAAAAGAGCAAAAGACATCGCGCCCGATAACGAATTGGTTACAAAACAATATGATACCGTTTGGGCTGAAACGGAAACAAATATATTAAATGCGGCAATCAATGCTTTCCAAAGCGGTGATTACGGACTTGCAATAAACGAATATATGAAAATGAATCCTCAAACGGTTGATTCGTTAACGGGTATTGCCGCTGCGTATCAATATTTGAAAAATTATCCCGAAGCAATTAATTATTATAAAAAGGCTTATGAACTTGATGAAAGAAATCAGGATATTCCTTATTACATTGCCTCTTTATACATCAACGAAAACAACCTGCCGGAAGCAAAAAAATATGTTGAATCGGCATTAAGCGTAAATCCTCAAAATAATAAAGTTTTGGAACTCCAAAAATATATTTCCGATAAAGACACGGAAAAATTACTCACCGAAGCGGTGAAACTTTATGACGAGCAAAAATATAAAGAAGCAATCGACATGTTTTCAAATGTTATTGCTCAAAATCCAAGCAACGCAACGGTATATTATTACAGAGCAATGTCTTTTGACGCTTTAAAAAGTTATAAAGAAGCAATAAGTGATTATAAAAGTACTTTGAAATATGCTCCCGAAATGGTTATTGCATATTACTCTCTCGGGGTTGATTATGATTATTTGAGCAACTACAAAGCCGCAAAAGAAAATTATCAAAAATACGTTGATTTATCCGAAAGCGATGATGATTATAAAAAATATGCTCAAACACGTATTAATGAGATTAAGTAATGGAAACAAAAACAGCTAATCAAATAAAAATAGGGAATGTTGTTCTTAACGGAAAAGTTGCACTTGCTCCGTTAGCGGGGATTACCGATTTTGTTTTAAGAACTTTAATAAGAGAATATTCCCGCAATTGCCTGTTAATGACGGAAATGATAAGTTCTGAAGCATTAGTGCAACGTCAGGATTGCCTTATTACCCGCACAACGCCCAAGGAAGCACCCGTTTCTTTTCAAATTGAAGGTCACAAACCCGAATTAATGGCGATGTCGGCAAAAATTCTTGAAAAAAAGGCAACTTTCATAGATATCAATATGGGATGTCCCATAAAAAAAATCGTTAACGGAAATGACGGATGTTCGCTTATGAAAAATCCGGAATTGGCACGGGATATTGTCATTGCGGTAAGGGAAAGCGTTAATGTTCCGGTTACGTGTAAATTCAGGCTCGGTTGGAGCCGGGATAATAAAAATTTTATTGAGTTTGCACAATTAATGCAAAGTGCGGGAGCTTCCGCAGTAACGGTGCATGCACGTACCCGTGCTCAAATGTATTCGGGTGTCGCAGATTGGGCGGAACTTTCAAAATTGAAAGGAGAAATTGATATTCCTTATTTTGCAAACGGAGATATCGTATCACCCGAAACCGCTTTAAAATGTCTTGAAATTTCAAAAGCCGACGGAATTGCAATAGGAAGAGCAGCAATGGGTGATTTATCTTTGCTCGCAAGAATTGAAAAATATATAAACGAAGGAATTTTGATTGAAGAACCGTCTTTAAGCGAAAAACTCGATATGTTAAAAAGACATCTTGATATGCAAATTTCCTTCCGTGGAGAAGAAAACGGAATTAAGTTTTTTCGAAAATTTTATCCGTGTTACATAAGAAATATCAGAGGCGGCGGAGAATTTCGCCATAAACTCGTGACCGAATTAAATTATGAAAATATTATTGCCATTCTTGAAGAAATAAAAGATAATCTTTAATATCAAAAATCGTGTTTAAGAAAATAAGGTTCGGAATAAGCACATTGTATGGAAAAAATTATTATTTAAACGAGGCAAAAAATAATGCCCGACATTGATAAAAAATACTACGTATATATTATTTTAACAGTAACTAATAAATTATATTGCGGTTATACCGACAATGTCGAAAAACGCTATAAACTCCATT
>CAZHCP010000071.1:0-8285 GCA_964531015.1 uncultured Muribaculaceae bacterium | reverse complement strand
TTTTGTTCCGGTTCGTATAAATCCCCGCCTAATACGTGTTGTTGAGGGTTTGTAACATTTTTTTCAACTTCGCCTGTCAATAAAGTTCGGTTTTCCTTATCAGTGCTATTTTGTTCGGGTTCATACAAATCCCCGCCCAATACGTGTTGATTGTCTTGTATATCACCGGCAAGCAAATGACTTTCATTTTCATTCGTTGCCGAATTGTGAGCGGCTCCGCAGGTTCTGTAATATCCTTCAACCTCGGTTCCGTCTTTGCGTGTATATCCTTCTACATAATATGTACCTGCACAATGTTCTTTTTTCATTTTTTCCTCCCTAACCATTCCGAGAACACTTATTTAATTTACTGTCTTAATTTTTTCATCTTAATTGATAATTCATAAAACTAAACATAATTCACAAATAAAATTTCAAAACTGCAATAAATATATTGTTATTGTAACCTTTTTGCTTTAATTCCGCAATTAGCCAAATGATACCCTTGCAATCAAAGGGTTTCAGACCAAATATAGCCGGTTGATTACATTTTAAATTTTGTATTTTACCCTGCCCGTGCCACACCAAAAATTTTAAAAATAATTTACACGGGGACACTGACTCCATTATTTTCGCTCGTTTTTAAACTTTTTACGGAATTAATCGTAAATCCGAACGTATTTTTACCCTCCGGGGTCGAATTATATATAAATTCCGCCTTGTTTAACTTTAACATCGAATTGGCAAGATACAACCCCAATCCGGTTGATAAACAATCCGATTTTTCATTAAACACATTCTCACGATTTTCGACATTATTCATTATATCGGCTTGTATAAATTTCCCGAAACTTGTTATTTCTAAGGTTAATTGATTTCTTTCAACCTCGGTTTTTATAGTAATTGTCGTATTTTCGTAACTGTGATTTATGGCATTGGTCAGAAGATTAAATATAATTCGCTTGATTTGCATTTTGTCTGCATAAATATAGGAATTTCGTGAGTCTAAAATGCGATTTAATACGTGGCTTTTTGATTTTATCAACAAATTATTTTCCTTTAAAATATCATTAACCAACTCATTAACGGAAAAACAGGTTTTATTTATCGCAATTTTATTGTTGTCAAATTTATAAAGCCAAAGCATGTTCATTAACATATCCAACATAATATAATTTGAATGTAAAATATCATTTAAAAAACTTTTTTGATTTTCGGCAATAACCCCGAATTTCCCGTTTAAAAGCAATTCCAATGCACGAATATTGGCAATTGTCGGTGTCTTTAAATCATGCGTTATTGCTGCGGTGTAATTTGAATTTTGATTATAATTTTCGATACTTTTTGAGAATTTACCGTTTAACAAAAATATAACGGTAATTACATTTAATGCCGTAATTAAAAAATTTAACCAGAAATTATGTTGCATATTTATCAAATATGCAATCACATACGTTGATACAAACAAATAACAATAAATTATCGGCATTTGAACAATTCTCCCCTTTGTTTAAGCTAAACAATAATACAAAGTTAATGCCGATTTCCATTAAACGGACAGGCAGTTTGAAAGAGGACAATCGGGCGGTTTTTTAAGGACAACGGGATAATATTTAAAGACCGGTCGGGGAATTTTTTGTAATCCGAACAAAATGCTTTAAATGTCGTAAATTCTTTTATGAAATATGTTTCCCCTTTTTTATCCGCCTCGCCGGAAAAATCGGTTTTATACGCAAATTTTTTCTTTTATTAAAAAAATTTAACAAAAATTGATAAATGTATATGCCCGCCGGCAAATTTTTTTTTGTTCATGCCATACTTTAAATAAGTGGTATTAATAAAAAAGCAGGAAAATAAAGTGAATATTTCTAATGTGTCCTTCGGAAGAGTCGTTCTTATCGGCGGTGAAAGCTCCAAAATGGAAGCCGCAAGTATGGCAATGCAAAAAGAAAAACTTGAAGGTAAATTAATGGTTAAAAATATTACGGAAGGTGTTAAATATCTTTCTCTGGACGGTGTGATATCCGCTGATGCCCGTGACGGGGTTTCTGTTTTTGCCTACATTACCGGTGACGATGTTCAAGCCGTAAAACAAAAAAAATTCGGCTGGCGTGATGTTAATGATGTTGTATCTCATTTTGATACATATTTGAAATCTTATTCGATGAGTGTTGATGATATAGTAAAAGAAGTAAAAAAAGAAGGTTGGAACGCATGATAAAACAAGTGTTAAAAGAATTTAAAGAGTTCGCCGTAAAAGGTAACGTTATAGATATGGCTGTCGGTATTATTATCGGCGGTGCATTCTCTCCGATTGTAAACTCCTTGGTAAAAGATATTATTATGCCGCCAATCGGTTTTATTCTCGGAAACGTCGATTTCTCAAACCTTTATTTGCCCGTTACTCCGAGCGACCAACATTTTGCAACCCTGAAAGAAGCACAAGATGCCGGCTTGGTTACAATCAATTACGGTGTTTTTATTAACACTTTAATCAGCTTTTTGATTGTTTCTTTTGCAGTTTTTGTTCTTGTTAAATTTATTAATAAATTAAAATGCGAAAAGAAAGAAGAACCCATGCCGGTTGAACCGACAACAAAGGAATGCCCTTTCTGCTGTTCGACAATAAACATAAAAGCAAAAAAATGCCCTCATTGTGCTTCGGAACTTTTATAAATTTATTTTAACAAACGGGCAATTTTATTTAATGCCCGTTTTTATACAAGTATGGATGATAAAATAATTAAATTAAATATTAATAATCAAAATGAAAAAAATGTACCTTTTCAGCAAAAGCCCAAGGAACATTTTTTTCATACCAATCCTATTTTACAAAAAATGTTTTTAACAAACATGCTTAATAAAAAAGGTAAGTTTTCCATAAAAGATTTCTTCGGATAATTGTTGTTTTGTTATAAAATAAATATATGTACGAAAAAGCATTTGTTGAAAAATATTTGAAAAATAATTTTACTTTTGATGAAGCCAAAAGTGAAATAGATTTTATTGCCGATATCCTCTTTAATTATTCGTATAAAGATTTTATCTTGGGAAAAACCCTTGAACAAAGGCAACTTGAAAAGTTAAATGCAGTTATAAACGAAAGAATACAAACTCGTAAACCCGTGCAACAAATTGTCGGTCAGGCATATTTTTATTCAAGAAAATTTTTTGTTAACGAAAATACGCTAATTCCTCGCCCCGAAACCGAGATTTTGGTTGAAAAAACTTTGGAAATCGCAAAAAACATCGCTCATGCCCGTATTTTGGATATCGGCACCGGAAGCGGTTGTATCCCGATTTCGCTTGTTCTTGAAAATCAGGCTTTGACTGTCGAAGCGGTTGATATATCGCCAAAAGCTCTTGAAATCGCTCAAAAAAACGCCGATTTTCATAAAGTTTCGGAAAAAATAAATTTTTACCGTTCGGATTTATTTGAAAATGTTAAGAAAAAATACAATATAATTGTTTCAAATCCGCCGTATATTCCGTTAAAAGATAAAGAAACTTTACAAACGGAAGTAAAAGACCATGACCCCCATTTGGCACTGTTTACAAGTGATTTTGACGGAGTCGAATTTTATGAAAAAATTTCGGAAAAAGCAGGCGAATACTTAAACACGGACGGTTTTTTGATATTTGAAATCGGTATAAACATGTCCGAAAAAGTTGCAAACATACTCAAACGCAATAAATTCAATGCGTTAGAGGTTGTTTCCGATTTTAACGACATAGAAAGAATAATAATTTCTCAAAAATAATAATAATTATCACTTTTCTTTTTTTAATGCTTATAGTATAATAAAGAAGTAAATTAGAAATAAGCAAAGGAGATAAAAATGACAAAATTTGTATGTAAAGTATGCGGTTATACACATGTCGGAGAAACCGCACCGGAAAAATGCCCTCAATGCGGAGTAAGTGCGGATAAATTCAATAAAGTTGACGAAACAAAAGAATTAAGCTGGGCAACGGAACATGTAATCGGTATCGGAAAAGATGTTGATGCGGAAGTGTTGCAAGGATTGAAAGACCATTTTATCGGCGAATGTACGGAAGTGGGTATGTATTTGGCAATGAGCAGACAAGCCGAAAGAGAAGGCTACCCCGAAGTTGCGGAAGCATATAAAAGATATGCGTTTGAAGAAGCGGAACACGCAGCTAAATTTGCGGAATTGTTGGGAGAAGTTGTTACTCCGTCAACAAAGAAAAATTTGGAAATGAGAGCCGAAGCGGAATCGGGTGCTTGTGCGGCAAAAATGGAAATCGCTAAACGTGCAAAAGAACTCGGATATGATGCAATTCATGATACCGTTCACGAAATGGCAAAAGATGAAGCAAGACACGGTCAGGGCTTCCAAGGCTTGCTAAAAAGATTGTTTTAATCCGTTTTAATAAGTTCGGATATATGAATAAAACTCCCTAAATACAATAATTTAGGGAGTTTTTACATATTAATTTACTTGATTGCATTCATTATAAAATGAATCCGATAATTCCTTTTTAATGTCTTCAACCGAAACATAAACAATCGGCGAATTATCGTCTTTTCTTAAATAAACATCTTTAATTCCCGCCTGAACAATAAAACGTTTGCACAAAATACAAATAAAATTATGTCCGTAAATATACATCGTTGCATTTAAACATCTGTCCTGACCCGCCTGAATAATTGCATTTTGTTCAGCATGAATGCTGCGACAGGTTTCATAACGTGTTCCGGAAGGGATATTGTTTGCAATTCTGTAACATTTTCCAAGTTCGTAACAGGAAATGACTTTTGAGGGGGTACCGTTATAGCCGGTTGCTTTTATTTTTTTGTCTTCACCTACGATAACCGCACCGACATTAGCTCTCAGACAATTTGAACGTGTTGAGCAGGTTTTTGCTATTTCCAAAAAATATTCGTTCCAATCTTTTACCATATAAAAATCCTTATTCGTTGTGATATTAATGTTACCACGACTTCATATTAAGTTACATTATTTGTAAAGTATTTATAAATTAATTAAAATATAGTAATGGAAAAGCAAATTGACTGTTTAAAAAAGAAAAAAAATATTTGGATTAGTTTAACGGGATACAGGTCATTAGTTGTTTTAAAAGCATTGATTGAAAAAAACAGAACAATAGCGGAATTAACGGAAATTTTAAAAAATAATAAAATAACAAGTAAATCCGTGTCAAAAGATACCGTCAGATTAACCGTAAATACATTGAAATCGGCAGGCTGTAATATTTCAAGACCGAGCAAATCCAATAATTACACCTATCAACTTCTTTCTCATCCTTTTAAGTTGAAAATATCCGAGGAGGAATTGCGGGCATTAATTAAATTGCGTGAAAAATTATCGGAAGAATCAGACCAAAACGAAATTTTGATATATAACGATATTTGCGAAAAGATTATATCCTTAACTGATGATAAAACGGCATTGGCATTAATAAAAGAAACCGAACCGCTTGCAAATGCGGATAAAAAACTGTTAAAAACATTTTCAAACCCGAGCTTAAAAAATAAACGAATTAAAATTGTTTATAATTCCGCAGAAAAAGGTGATGAAGAAATTGATATTATTTTTAAAGACATAACTTTTGAAAACGGAAAACTATATTTGGATTGTTATTTGTTTAAATATAATTCTCACGGTGTTTTAAATTTCGAAAGAATAAAAGAAATTAAAACAATAGGATTGGCGGATGAAATTAAAACAGTCCAAACCTATAACGTGGAATATTCAATTACCGGTAATTCCGTTATAAATTACGAAAAAGAAAAATACGAAACGATACTTGAACAAAATAATGATAAAATTGTTGTCAGAGCAGAAGTCGTAAACGAATTTTTATTTATTCAACGATTGCTGCTGTTTGGCAGTGATTTCAAAATTATTTCACCCGATTTTTTCAGAGAAAAATTGATTAATAAAATAAGAAAAATTCAAAAGGAGTATCAAAAATGAAAAACTCCGAAAAAACATTTGATACCGGATTAAGAATTTTGGAAGTGTTAAAAATTCTTTTAAATGAGAATGTGTCCAAAAACGAATTAATCGAAAAATTGAGATATATTTCAAATATAGAAAGCGTTTATACTTACGAAGTAATTTTAAAATACTTTAATACGCTTGAGATTTCGGGTTTAAAACTAAATAAAAACGGAAGCGAATATGCCTTGGAAAATGCGTTAATGCAAGTTCCTTTTGATAAAGACGAGTTAAAAACGGCAGTAAAATTAATAAAAAATGCCGATATTTTGCATAATAAAAAAGATGAAAAAGCCATAAAATGCTTATTCGCAAAATTTAAAAAATATATAAATTCCGAAACGGGTAAAGCCGTGATTAAGAAAGCTCTTGAAGAAAAATACGAATTAACGAAGGACGGCAAATACGAACAAATAATTTCCGCTTTGAACAAAATTTCGGAATTAAATTTATTGATAAAAATAACATATAAAAAGAAAAATAATTTGGAAGATACAATAACCTGTGAATTAAAAGAAATAGTGACAAATAAAACAAAAAAATACATAATTTGTTATGTGCCGTCAATGGGTCGAAATCAAAAAATTTTGCTTGATACGATAATTAAAATAACGCAATTACCGCAAAAAGCGGGCGGTGTTAAATTTTTAAATACGATTGTTTTTGAAATATACGGCAGATTGGCAAATTTGTATAAATTAAGACCTAACGAAAAAATATTAAACTTTACAAATAATCATATAATAATTTCAAATGCGGAAGAAGACAGAGAAATTTTGTTAAGGCGATTGTTAAAATACGGTGAAAATTGCAAAATAATAAAACCGCAATCCGTAAAAGACGAGTTTTTAAACATGACATGCGGTATATTACAAAATTTGGAGGAAAACGACGTTTGAACGCAGGAGTTATTCCGATAGATAACAGACCGGTTTGTTATCAACTTGTCGAGCAAATTGGCAAATTGGACAGCAAAAATAAAATTTATCTTCCCGATATAAATTTGACGGGCGGACTTAATTCGTGTGCTGATGGCAACGCATTAACCGCTTGGGTTAATTCTTTAACCGACATTGATGTATTAATTCTTTCTTTGGATACGATTGCATACGGCGGCTTAATTCCTTCAAGAAGAAGCAGTGATGATTTTAATATTATAAAAACTCGAATTGATAACTTTTTTGAAATTGTCAAAAAAAAGAAAATTAAAGTATATGCGTTTTCAAGTATTATGCGTATTTCAAATAATAATGTTAATGAAGAAGAAAAGGAATATTGGAATTTATACGGAAAAAAGATTTTTCAATATTCTTATAATACGCATAAAGCCGAAAAACAAAATAAGGAATATAAAAATACCGAAATTCCGCAAAATATCCTCGAGGATTATTTAAAGACAAGAAAAAGAAATTTTGAAATAAATAAATATTATATTGAACAGGCAAGACAAAATTTAATTGATACATTGGTTTTTTCAAAAGATGATTGCGGTGAATTCGGTTTAAACGTGCGTGAAGGCGAAGAACTTTCGTTGCTTGCAAAGGATATGAATAACGTGATTGTAAAAACGGGAGCCGATGAAATCCCTTTGGCTCTGCTTTCACGTGCGTTAAATATGGGAAAGAATATTAAAATTTTTCCTTTATATTTGAATAAAAACGGTATTGATAAAATTTCAAAATATGAAGACGTAAGCGTTAAAGAGTCAACGGAAGCACAAATCCGTTTATGCGGGGGGATAATTTCGGATTATGAAAATGCCGATATGGTATTGTTGGTAAATAATTTTGAAACACAACAGGGCGAACTTGTCATGAATGTTGATGTTCCGTTGTTTAAAGGGAAAATAAAGCTCCCGGAAAAACCGTATTTTGTAGCCGATATTTTAAATGCAAACGGTGCGGATAATAACTTTGTTAAGGAACTTTTGAAAAACCCGCTAAACGATAATTTTTACGGATATTCTGCATGGAATACGACGGGAAATACATTGGGCTGTGCTTTGGCTGTTGCTTTAACGTATTTTAAATCAGGTAAAAAAAATAAAAAAGCGTTTAATATGTTGCAAACCGTCAGATTTCTTGATGATTGGGCATATCAGGCAAATGTAAGAAAAAAAATAAGAGAAGATAATAATAATCTTATAAACGGTATTATCAAAAGGAAAATGAAAAAATACGAAGATATAATTTTAAAAAAATTCGCAACGGAATATATAAACCCCGATTATTACTTTCCGTGGAAACGTTTTTTTGAAATCGGCATAAATCTTGAACTTAATTGATATATCAATTAAATTGCTTGCTACATTTTTCAATT
>CAZHCP010000070.1:0-8306 GCA_964531015.1 uncultured Muribaculaceae bacterium | reverse complement strand
ATTGAAATAATAGTAAAAAGTTATAATAAGAGGAATGAGTATTTATGGAAGAAAAAATGAAGAACTTATTTGAGTATTTAAAAGAAATATACGAATTAAAAACTAAAGTGATATTAGACTATAAAAAATTTGATTCGGAAATTGATATAGAAGATTTTAAGAATATATATGAGAATATAACAGACATTCATGATTTTTCTAATGATATATCTGGAGATGATGAATATTTCACTATTAAATATATTAGTGTAGAAAAAGCTATGCCTAAAATACCAAGTGAAATAAAGGACTATGTTGAAGTAAATGAAAATGGAATATCTTTGGATAATGATGAAAATATTAATGCAGAAATAAGAAAAAAATATAATCAATATATAAATGAATATAAGGAAGCCAAAAAGGTTAATGAATTAATAAGAAAATATAATTCAATATATGAAATGTTTTTTGAATTAAATAGAAGAAAGAATGAGTTTGAAGAAAAAATAGAGGTAATACTTGGAAAAGGACTGTTTGTTTATAAAACAAGAGAAGGATATTTAATAAGAAGACACATTTTTGAAGCACCAATAAAAATTGATATTAAGCAGGAAAATAATACAATATATTTAAGAATCGATAAAGAGAGTAAAGCAAATATAGAATACAATTTTTTAACAGGTTTTGGTTTTAAAATAAAAGATAGAGACTCTTTGTTAAAAGTAAAAAATGAATATGAAGAACAGTATTTGATGAAAGACAAAATAAATTTTGATGAATTGTATGAAAAATATTTAAATTGTGCATCTTTTAAATATGAATACGTAAAAGATACTTTTTATAGTGATGTAGAGCCAGAAAAAGCATATGTTTTCAACAAAGACAATATTATTGTAAGAAAAAAACAACCAACTTTATGGATGGAAGACTTAAATAATATAGTAAATAAAATTGATAATAACGAATTTAATCCTGAAAATATATTACCATATTTAATTGTTGAAAAGGAAGATGAAAAAATAAAAGAATTATTACATTCTGAAGATAATGCAGAATCATTAGTTCTATTTCCATTAGCATCTAATGAAGAACAATATAAAGTTGTTAGACAGACAAATGATAGTAATTTAGTATTAGTACAAGGACCCCCCGGAACAGGTAAATCACATACAATAGCTAATTTGATCTCAAATTATGTTTCATATGGCCAAAAAATATTAGTTACAAGTGAAAAATCAAAGGCTCTAGAGGTTATAAAAGACAAATTACCAATAGAAATCAGAGATTTAAGTATGACATTACTTACAGATACACAAAATAATAATGAATTATCAAATTCAATACAAATAGTTTTAGACAAATACAAGGATAAGGATTATTTATATGAGTATCAAAATAAAATCGAGAAATTAGAAAATAGACTAAGTGAAGTAACAGAATTGAAGAAAAATAATTACGATCAAATTATGCAAATATTGCTTAATAATAGCTATGATTATAGAGATGAGGTCTTAAGTTTAGTAGATGTCAAATTAGATAGTTATAGATTAGTAGATATAGCTAAATATTTAAATAATAATATAAAATACAATTATATTGAAGATACTAATAATTATAACAATATTAGCTTTAATAAAGAAATATTATTGGAAATAAATGCAATAATAAATGATTTAAAGAAATATAAAGATTTTATTGTTGGAAGAGAGTTTGATTTACCAGAACAAATAGATTGGGAAGGTTATGAATTAGCAATAGAAAATATAAAAAAGATAGAAAATAATCAAATTCTAGATGGATTAATAAGAGAGGGAATAGATGATAGAAATTTAAAAGATTATGATATTAATATGTTATCAAATACAATAAGCAATGTTATTAAACTTGAAAATTTATATGATAGAAAATATATTATTGAAAATTGTACATATAAACCTAGAATGACAAATCTACAAGCTATTATTGATGATTGTAACAAGAGTAAGGAATTTTTCGAAAAGACAGAAACAGAATTAATAGGAAATAATGTAGAACTAAAATCTGATGATAAAATTAATCTTAGTAGAGCATTAAATATTGTATATGAAGCTTTTACTAATGATGGAAAAATCAGTATGTTAGAGAAAATAAAATATAAAAAAGAAATATTAGAATTATCTAACATTATAGTAAATAATAGGAAATTAGACGAAAACATAACTGAAGAAAATTTAAAATTGGCTCTAGCTAAAATAAAATACGAATTAAAGATAGAAAAGATTAAAAATGATATAGCTGGTACATTGAAAGAAAGTAGTTTATGGGAAATTGTAAATGAAAAAGAATTTTCAAGGACATTAGATGTTTTAATTGAAATACTTTCTACATTTATTAACTATTCTCAGATTGTTGCAGATTTGAAAGATGCTATAAGTGATATATTTAGAACAAATGTTAAAGTTTTACAATATATAAAGAATGAAGAATATGAAAAAATATATGAAGAAGTTACTAAAGCAATTGATTATAGTGAATATTTAAATAGCCAAACAAGTTATGATGATAAATTACATAATCTAGAAACATTAAGTGTAAAGACATATGATGTATTTGAAAACATAATAAAAGCTATAAAAGATAAAGATATTGAATCCTTTAAAGAAGAAAGAGAAAAGATTGAAAAAATTTATATTGTAGATGAAAAGTATAAAGAACTTAAAATAAAATATGAAAATGAAACACAAAATTATCCAACATTTATAAGTAAATATATATCAATTGAAGATGAAGAAAGAAGAAACATAATCAAAAACTTTGATGAAATATTGAAATACTATAGAGTAAATATGTATTTTTTCTATCAAGAATTGAACAATCAAAAATTTAGTGAGTTATTGGATAAAAAAGAAGAAATACAAAAACAAGAAAAAGATATAGTTGTTAAGTTGATTGAGCAAAAGAGTTGGTATAATCAAATAAATAGTATGACAAATACAATATGCAAATCTTTATCACAATGGTTATCTTTAAAAACGAAATTGGGAAAAGGAACAGGAAAAAGAGCCAATATTATTAGAAGAGAAATGCAAGAACAAATGCAAATTGCTAAAGAAGCTATCCCAATTTGGATTATGCCATTAGATAAAGTCATAGAACAATATCCGTATTCAAATAAACCACAATTTGATGTCGTTATAATGGATGAAAGTTCTCAATCTTCAATTATATCATTAACAGCATTACTAAGAGGCAAAAAAATGATAATAGTTGGAGATGATAAGCAAATAAGTCCAATATCAGTAGGAATAACTGTAGATAGTTTAAAAGCGTTACAAAATAAATATTTAAAAAATATTGGATTAGGTGTTGGCTTTGATATGGATATGAGTATATATGATTTAGCTCAAAATGTGTGTGGTAGCAAAAAAGTAGTATTAAAAGAGCATTTCAGATGCTTACCAGAAATAATAGATTTTTCTAATAAATATTTTTATGGAAATCAAATTAATTGCTTAAAAGTGAGAAGTAATGAGAATACAATTAAGAATCCTATTGAAACATATTTCTTGGATGATGCTAGAGTTAATGTTGCAGGTTCAAACTATCTAATAAATCAAAAAGAAATTGATAAAGTTGTAGCAATATTAAGAGATATAGAAAGTAATAAATCGTATAAGAATAAGGATATAGGAATTATAGTATTACAAAATAGTAATGCACAAATTAAAGCTTTAAATACAGCGATTTGGCAAAATTTTAGTAGTGATTTTATAAAAGAAAGAAGAATTAAAATCGGAAATTCATATGAATTTCAAGGAGACGAAAGAGATGTTATAATTCTTTCAATGGTTATAAGTAAAAAACAAGAAGATGGAGAAACAAGAATTGTGAAAGCATTAACAACGAAAGAATTCGAAAGATCATTCAATGTTGCTGCTTCAAGAGCGAAGGAACAAGTAATATTAGTATATTCAATACATCCAAATGAATTAAGCAAAGATTGCTTAAGATATAAATTAATTACTTATTATAATACTTTTAACAAAAATGAAAATATTGATAGAGATATAAAATTAAATACAGATTTTGAAAAAGAAATATATAAGGAATTAAGAAATAACAATATAGATATTACATCTCATTTTAGAATAGGTAAGTATGAAATAGATTTTGTAGTTAATGATGAAAATGGTAAAAAGATTGCTATTGAATGTGATGGGGATGACTTTAAGACTAAAGAAGAATATGAAGCGGATATCATAGAACAAGACGTATTAACAAGATGTGGATGGAAATATATAAGATTAAGAGCAAGTCAATTTTATATTAATAAAGAAAAAACAGTTTCTGAACTAGTAAATAGAATAAATAATATTCTAATTGAAGAACATAACTTTAATATTATAGAGCCTGTATTTAAACTTAAAGATTTTGATGAAAACGTAGAAAAAAGAGAAGAAAAAGAAAGTACTAAAGATGAGAAAATAAATAATATTGAAGATAAAATATCAGAAATAACAAAAAATATTAATTTAACTAATATATATATTAATGATAGTGATAAAGAGTAAAAGAGGGATTTTATGGGGTTTTATTTTAGAAAATCTGTAAATTTAGGTGGATTAAGATTTAATTTATCAAAATCAGGAATTGGCGTATCAACTGGTTTTAAAGGGTTTAGAATAGGAAGTGGACCAAGAGGAAATTATGTCCAAATGGGAAGAAACGGAATCTACTATAAAAAAACTTGGGGAAATTATAAAGGAGAAAATAAACATAATAATACTCAAAATATAAAAAAATGTAATCAAAATAACTATACGCCCAAGAGCGATAATGAAGATTTAGATGAATATAGCACAGAAAAAATCTGTGATTCATCTTCAATAGAATTAGTTGAAGAAATAAAAAACAAGTATAGTAAAATTACATTAAAATGGTTTTCTTTATTATTTATATTTAATATATATTTATTTATATTGGCTTTTATTATATTTGCATATTTAGATTGTAAAAGAAAAAATACTATTATATTTTATGATATAGATAAAGAAACTGAAACAAGATTGCAACAGTTCTATGATTCATTTGATGAAATAAAAAAGTGTAAAAGAAAATGGTATATTTTATCTAAAAATTATAATTTTGACGCTAAATATAATGCAGGAGCATCAAGTTTAGTTAACAGAAAAGATATTATAATTGCAAACATAGTTCCTAAATATATAAAGACAAATGTAAAAATTCCATGTATTCCAGTTGGAAAACAAAAATTATATTTTTTTCCAGATAAAATTTTAATAATAGAAGGTAAAAAAATTGGGGCATTATCTTATAAAAATTTAGGAATTAGTGTTACAAACGGAAATTTTATTGAAACAGAAATGAAACCATGGGATGGAACGGTAGTGGACTATACTTACAAATATGTTAATAAGAGTGGAGGACCAGATAGAAGATTTGCAAATAATCCAAGATATCCAATAATGAGTTATTCTTACATAAACTTTTATGGAGATAATGGGTTTGATGAATGTATAATGTTATCTAAACAAGGGGTCGGAAATATATTAAAAGAACAAATAAAAGTATTGCAATCTCAAGAAATACTAAAAAAAGATAATAACATTAATGATAATAAAATTGATAAATTAAATGATATTAATGAAGTAATAAACAATATAGAAAAATTAAAAAATGAAGAAATAAATATAAAAATAGAAAATGGTAATGAAAATATTTCAGCAGAATATGAAAATAACGAAGCAGATCCTTGCTTAATGGAAGCGATTGATATAGTTATTGAAACAGGTCAAGCTTCGACTTCATTTATACAGAGAAGGCTTAAAGTGGAATATGCAAGAGCAGGAAGAATAATAGACCAAATGGAAGAAAGAGGTATAATTTCAGAATATCAAGGAAGTAAACCAAGAGAAGTATTAATGACAAAAGAAAGATGGATGCAATTAAAAAATAATGATATAAAAAATAAGAAAGTTGACAATTCGGCAGTTGAACAAACAAAAGAAGAAAAAAAGGAAGATATTGAAGAAAAAATAGAAATAAAAGATAAAAAGAAAAATATGTTTTATAAGAAGTAGAAGGGGTGTTGTTATGAAGTTGGATTTAAAGAAAAGCGTAGATACCGTTTTCCAGTTAGCAGACATTATAGATGAATATAATGTAGGAATACAAAGAATATATAAAGATACGGGAACACGGGAAAACTGAAAATAATAATCAAACAACAAAAGAAATTATTAAATTTGAATTATTACAGTTTGTTTCTACAATAATTGGAATTGATGGCAAAATAACACAATCTGAAGTTAACTTTTTAAATAGGTATCTAGATTTAGATGTAGAGCTAACTATAGAAAATTTAAAGCAAGTTATAAAAACATCTGGAATATTAAGCAATGATAATATGAATATACCAGTTGGAATAATTGTATTTAAAGAAGCGGATAGCAAATTAAGAGAGAAAAAAGTAATAAATAATGATACTGGAAATATTGCTGATTTTTTAATTAATATATATGAAATTCTTGGAAAAGAAGCAATGATGATTGATGATGTAATAGATGATAGGGAAATTGCAGTTTATACAAAATACCTTAATTATTACAAAAAAGAAACACAAGAATATGAATCTATATATAATTCAAGTAAAATAGAAAGAAACGATAACATTGGTGCAACAAAATTAGACGAAGATAAGAGTTTACAAGAATTATTAAACGAATTAAATAGCTTAATTGGATTAGATGATGTAAAACAAGATGTGCAATCATTAATCAATTTAATACAAATTAGAAGAATTAGAGAAAAAAGAAATTTAAAACAACAACCAATGTCATTACATTTAGTATTTATGGGAAATCCAGGAACAGGTAAAACTACTGTAGCAAGGTTATTAGCACGTATTTATAATAAAATTGGAGTACTAAGTCAAGGACAATTAGTAGAAGTTGATAGATCTGGATTGGTTGGAGGATATGTTGGACAAACAGCATTAAAAGTGCAAGATGTTGTGAAGTCAGCAATAGGTGGAATACTTTTCATTGATGAAGCATACTCACTTACTTCAAATAAAGATGGAAATGATTACGGAAAAGAAGCAATAGATACATTGTTAAAAGCGATGGAGGACCATAGAGATAATCTTATAGTAATAGTAGCAGGGTATACAAACTTGATGGAAGATTTTTTAGAGTCAAATCCTGGCTTAAAATCTAGATTTAATAAATACTTATTTTTTAAGGATTATACACCTGAAGAATTATATGCTATATTTGAAAAAATGTGCAAAGACTATAAATTTAATGTGACTGATGAAGCACAAGAATATGTAAAAGATTATTTTGAAAAAAGATATATTCATCGTAATAAAAATTTTGCTAACGGAAGAGATGTTAGAAATTTCTTCGAAAAAGCATTAATAAGACAAGCAGATAGATTATCTAACAAAGGAAATAACTTGACTAATGAAGAATTATCAGAATTAACTTTATCTGATGTTGAAGAAATAAAATTAAAGGATTAATAATATGAAATGTTACAAATGTGGTAATGATATAGAAGAAAATTTAGAATGTCCATTTTGTGGATATGCAAATAAGGTAGAAACAAAGAAAAAAATTAAAGCAAATGATAGTAAAATTGGTTATTATAATCATAGGAAAAAGATTGAAAGATATGAAAATGATAAAGTTAGCAATAAAGTGATTAATGTTATCTACAAAATTTTATGTTATATACAAGTTGTTTTTTCAATTATGATGGCTTTAGTCTGCTTTGCATTAGATAAACCAATTTTCCCATTTATTAGCTGGAGTATTGTTGCATTAGTATTTATACCAAAAATAAAACAGATAATAATCAGAAAAATACCCAAAATCAAAAAGTGGATAATTACAATGAGAATTGTATTAATTGTTTTTGCAATGGTTATTTTTATAGCTAATTTATCTGAAATTTACGAAGATGAATGGATATCAAATAATGGAATAAGCGTTAGATTAAAGGATGACGTTGCATTTGTCGTTGAAGATGGTAAAGAATATTATGGGAGTTATACTACTCAATATCTTGATGAAATAACCAATATTTACGTGTCTTGTGAAAACAAAAAATTTACTTTTTATTTTAAATATAATGATAATGTAATTGAATTTTATTATATGAAAGATAATGAAAAGATTTATTTGATACCTATTAATAAAAATACAAATTATATTTATATAGAAAGCGAAAAAGAAAAAAATTAGCAAAAATACGAAAGAAATACATAAAAGCGATATTTGAAAAATGATATAAAAGAAATGGAGCAAAATTATGACATTAAA
>CAZHCP010000069.1:0-8777 GCA_964531015.1 uncultured Muribaculaceae bacterium | reverse complement strand
GTTTTAACCGGAATATTTTTCGATTTGACTCTTTCAATAAAATATTCGTACAGTTCGTTTGCTTCCTTCGGAGGCATTGCATTATCAAAGCTCGGGCGAGTTCCTTTTTGAACGCTCCCCGCCAATGTAAATTGAGATACTATAAGAATTTCTCCGTTAATATCCTTTATCGACAGGTTCATTTTGTCATTTTCGTCCGAAAAACAACGCAAAACCGATATTTTATCGGCAATCCAATCGGCTTGAGCTTTTGTATCACCTTTTTCCGCTCCGAACAATACCAAATATCCTTCCTTTATCGAAGAATAAAGTTCATTTTCTATTGTAACGGAAGCGTTTTTTACTCTTTGTAAAACCAGTTTCATTATTTTACCGCTATAACTTCAATTTCAACCAAAGCATTTTTCGGCAATGTTTTAGCTGCAACACAGGAACGAGCCGGTTTTGACGTGAATGCTTTTTCATAAAGCGAATTAAATACCGCAAAATCTTTCATATCTGCCAAAAAGCACGTTGTTTTTACAACATCTTCAAAGCCGAACTCTGCAGCACTTAACAAACCTTCTATATTTTTTAGAATTAAAGAGGTTTGTTCTTCAATTGTTCCGCCGATAAATTCGTTTGTTTCGGGATTAATCGCAATTTGTCCCGAACAATACAACGTATTCCCCGCAAGATATGCTTGTGAATACGGTCCTATTGCTTTTGGTGCTTTGTCCGTGGAAATTATTTTATTCATTGTCAATATCTCCGAGTTTATTTTGAATTGATGTTTCTATTGTTTCGTTAATTCCTTCTTCCGAGAAAGAATCTTTTGACGTTTCGGTAACAACAATTTTATTTACCGCCATAACAAAATCATTATCCATAAGATTTTGTATTTTAACTCCGGTTGCGGGGCGACCCTGACGTGAAATATCGCTTGATTTAATTCTTGAAACGATACCGTTTTGAGTAACGACTAAAATTTCATCGTTTTCTTCTACAACCGTGAGTGCAACCAATCTTGAAGCCGATGATTTAAATTTTGTTGCAATTAAACCTATTCCGCCTCTGTTTTGGGTACGAAATTCGGATAATTTAGAGCGTTTTCCGAAACCGTCGGAGGTAACAACCAATAAATCGGCATCACTGTTTCTCGGAACGATATCACAGCCTATAATTGTATCGGATTCTCTTAATTTCATCGAGTTAACACCTCTTGCACTTCTGCCGAGCGGTCTTAAATCTTCAATCGGGAATCTTATTGCCATACCGCAACTTGTTGCAATAAAGACTTCATCGGTATTTCCGGCTTGTTTAACCCAGTTGAGCGTATCGCCTTCTTCAAGTCCGATTGCTATAATACCGTTTTTCCTTATGCTTTCGAAGTTATCAAGACCTATTCGTTTTATATATCCTTTTTTCGTGAGCATAATCAAGTTAGAATTTTGGTCAAAAGTCGAAACCGGAACAACAGCGGTAATTTGTTCGTTTTGGTCAAGCGGAAGTACGTTAATTATAGGCAAACCTTTTGCCTGACGTGAACCTTCCGGAAAATCGTACACATTTAAACTGTAAACGGTACCTTTGTTTGAGAAGAACAGAACTTTATCATGCATCATAGCCGTAAAGAAATGTCCTACATCATCGTCTTCTTTTGTTTTTATTCCGCCTTTTCCTCGTGTAGCTCTGTTTTGACGTTCAAACGTATCAAGGGAAATACGTTTAATATAGCCCTGACGTGTAATAAACACCGCCATTGCCACATTCGGAGTCAAATCTTCGATTGTCATTTCATCAGCTTCCGGAAGAATTTGTGTTTTTCTTTCATCACCGTATTTTTCTTTATCTTCTTTAAGTTCGGTTTTGATTAATTCAAGAACTTTCTTTCTGTCGGCAAGCAGTGCTTCATATTCTGCTATTTTGATTTTTAAATCATCATATTCCGCTTTAATTTTATCCTGTTCCAATCCGGTTAAACGTCTTAATTGCATTTCAAGTATAGCGTTGGATTGGTCGACATCAAGCCCGAATTTTGACATTAAACCTATTCTTGCTTCGTCTGCGGTTTTGGATTTTTTAATTAATTCGATAACATCATCAAGACTTGCGAGTGCAATCAACAAACCTTCCAAAATATGGGTTCTCATTTTTGCTTTTTTCAGGTAGAACAATGTTCTTCTTGTAATGATTTCAACCCTGTGTTCGATAAATTCGTTAAGAACTTCGAGTAAATTCATCAACCTCGGTTGTTGACCGACCAAAGCGAGCATATTAACACCGAAAGTTGCCGTTAGTTGAGTATATTTATACAGATTGTTTTTAACAACTTCCGGTTTTGCATCACGTTTTAGTTCAATAACAATTCTTATTCCGTCACGGTCGGATTCGTCACGCAAATCCGCAATGCCGTCAATTTTCTTTTCTCTGACGAGTTCAGCAATTTTTGTCATAAGAACGGATTTGTTAACCTGATAAGGAATTTCGGTAACGATAATCGCATTTCTTGACTGACGTCCTCCGCCTGCCGCTATTTCTTCAAATGTTGAAATTGCGGACATTTTAACCGAGCCTCTTCCTGTTGCGTATGCTTTTCTTATTTCGGAAATACCGATAATGCTTGCACCCGTCGGAAAATCAGGACCTTTTATATATTGCATGATTTCATCAAGAGTCAAATTCGGGTTATCGATAAGAGCAATCGTACCGTCAACTATTTCGCATAAATTGTGCGGGGGGATGTTTGTAGCCATACCGACGGCGATACCTGATACTCCGTTAAGAAGTAACATCGGCAATCTGACGGGTAGAACGGAGGGTTCTTCAAGCGAACCGTCAAAGTTCGGAACGAAATCAACCGTTTCGCAATCAATATCCGCAAGCATGGATTGTGTAATTTTATGCATTCTTGCTTCGGTGTACCTCATAGCGGCCGCACCGTCACCGTCAACGGAGCCGAAGTTTCCGTGTCCGTCAACCATTAAATATCTTGTTGAGAAATCCTGAGCCATACGAACCAAAGATTCATATACTGCCGTATCACCGTGGGGGTGATATTTACCCAAAACTTCTCCGACGATTCTGGCACATTTCTTAAACGGTTTGTCGGGAGTCATTCCCAGTTCGTTCATTGCGAACAAAATACGTCTGTGAACGGGTTTCAAACCGTCCCTTACATCAGGCAACGCTCTGCCGATGATTACGGACATTGCGTAATCTATATAACATTGTTTCATTTGTTCTCTGATATTAACCGGAACGATTTTTCCGTCTTCAAAAAAATTCTGTTGAGCCAAAACCTCTACCCCTTTATAAAATTTGTTTTATCACTCGTATAGGTAATATACCACATTGCAATTGTATCACAAACAAACTTTTGAGCAAAGCAACAAATTTTCGCCTTCCCTTTTTTGCTCCTTTTTATCAGGGAATACGGCAGGTTTAAAGATGTGAATTTTTGTTTTATAATATTTTTGAAACTTTTAGAAGAGATGTTGAAATGTTAAAAACAAAAATTGATGTTGAAAATATAAAAAATACGGTTAAAAATACCAATTTGAAACATGTTGCAGTAATAATGGACGGAAACAGACGATGGGCAAAAAAGAAATTTTTACCCTCCGCAGCAGGGCATAAAAAAGGGGTTGATTCGTTAAGAACGACAATAAGGGCATGCTTGGATTTCGGAATTAAATATTTAACGGTATATGCTTTTTCAACGGAAAATTGGAACAGGGAAAAAGATGAAGTCGATTTTTTAATGTCCTTGCTTGCAAAAACGATTGTTGCGGAAGTTCCGGAATTTCTGGAAAACGATGTTAAGTTGACTTTTATCGGCGAACGAAGTTTACCTGACGAAGTAAAAAAAGTTTTGGAATACGGTGAAAACGAAACAAAACATTGTAAATCTTTAAATCTGCAAATAGCCTTTAATTACGGTTCAAGAACGGAAATAACTTCCGCAGTTAAAAATATTGTTGAAAAAGTCAATAAAGGCGAATTGGCATTGACGGAAATTAACGAAAATACGGTAAGCGAAAATTTGTATACGGCAAATATTCCCGACCCTGATTTACTTATCAGAACGGGCGGAGAAAAAAGAATAAGCAATTATTTGCTTTGGCAGTGTGCTTATGCTGAAATATACGTAACCGACCTGTTTTGGCCGGAATTTGACGAAAATGCACTGGCGGAAGCGGTTACGGAATTTAATTCAAGAAACAGAAGATTTGGGAAATAGAATGATAAAAATTGTTATTGCGACTTCAAATCCTCATAAATTGCAGGAAATTAACGAAATTAATTCAAACCCGAATATAGAGTTTGAAGTTATAAACGGGAGTTTTGACCCTGTCGAGGACGGAAAAACTTTTGCCGAAAACGCAAGAATAAAAGCGAAAGAAGCGGCGAAAATAACAAAAACATATTGCCTTGCCGATGATTCCGGTTTGTGCGTTGATTTTTTAAACGGAAATCCGGGGATTTATTCCGCAAGATATGCCGAAACTCCCGCTTTAAGAATAGAAAAACTGTTGAAAAACCTGCAAAATGCAACCGTTTCACAAAGAAAAGCTCATTTTATATGTTATATGGTGCTTGTTGACTCTTCCGGAAATATTTTGCATGAAGAAGAAGGCAAAGTTTTCGGACATATTGCAAATGCAACAAAAGGACAAAACGGTTTCGGCTATGACCCCGTTTTTTATCTTGAAGAATACGGTAAAACAATGGCGGAATTACCGGAAGAAGAAAAAAACAGGATTTCTCACCGTGCAAACGCTCTTAAACCAATGCTTGATTGGATAAGCCAAAATTTGTCTTAACCTTTTGTGCACTCAATTCATCTTTTTGACAAAAGAACCGTCCTCAAAACCGCAACGGGGCGGAATAAAACTTTTCACGCAAACCATATTTAAAATGTCGAACGATATTGAATTGCCTGAGATATATGCACTGCCTTTATATTTTCGCTTCCGTCCAAATCGGCAATCGTTCTTGCCAATTTTAACAGTCTGTCATATACTCTTGCCGAAAGGTTTAATTTTTGAACGGCAATTTTTAATAAATTACTCGACGGCTCGTCAAGTTTGCAATACTTTCTTATTAATTTCGGCGTTAATTCCGAATTCGTATATATTCCCAACCCCTTATATCGTTCAAGCTGAATGTTGCGTGCTTTTATAACCCGCTCTCTTATTTGTGCGGAAGTTTCCGCATTCTCGTCATTGTTCTGCATAAGTTCTTTTATGTTTAATCTCGGAACATCAACCAATATGTCTATTCTGTCCAACAAAGGACCCGATAATTTTGAACGATATTGTTTGATTTGATATTCGCTGCACGTACATTGTTTTTCGCTGTCACCCAAAAATCCGCACGGGCATGGATTCATTGCACCCAAAAGAATAAAATCGGAGGGAAATTCCAATTTCATTTTCGCTCTTGCAATAACGATTTTTCCGTCTTCCAGCGGTTGACGCAATACTTCCAAAACATTTCTCGGAAATTCCGCAAATTCGTCAAGAAATAAAACCCCTCTGTGTGCAAGCGTTATTTCTCCCGGTTGCGGATTTGTTCCGCCACCGATAATTCCGACGGATGAAGCCGTGTGATGAACGGTTCTGAACGGTCTTGCGGTAATTAACGGATGATTGGGGTTTACCAACGAACTTATACTGTATATTTTCGTCAATTCTACGGATTCTTCAAACGTCAACGGCGGAAGAATTGAAGCAAAACATTTTGCAAGCAAAGTTTTTCCCGACCCCGGCGACCCCGACATTAAAAGATTGTGAGCCCCCGCCGCCGCAATTTCCATTGCTTTTTTTGCTTTAATTTGTCCCTTTACGTCTTTAAAATCGCAATATCCGCTTGTTTCGGCATTATTTCCCAAATATTCGTTTTTTTTTGCAATATAAGGTTCTATTTTTTTGTGTTCGGGCGAGTCGGTATTTAAGTGATTTACGATTTCAACAAGATTTTTAACCCCTATAATTGTTAAACCTTTTATAATTGCCGCTTCTTTTGCGTTTTCAAAAGGAACTACAAGGGTTTTTATTCCCTGATTTATTAAGCCTGCCGCAATCGGCAAAACTCCGCTGACACTGCGAACCGAACCGTCCAACGACAATTCTCCGATAAATGCGGTGTCTTTAAAATTTGTGTTTGCAATTGTTCCGTTTTTGCATAAAATTCCGACGGCAATGGGTAAATCATAATAACTGCCCATTTTCTTTATATCGGCAGGTGCTAAATTTACCACGACTTTTTTGTTCGGAAATTCATAGCCGGAATTTTTTATTGCCGAACGAACCCGCTCTCTTGCTTCCGTAATGGAAACATCAGGCAATCCGACAATTGCAACCGAAGGCAGGGAGTTGTTTACATCAACTTCGACCAAAATTTTATAAACGTCTAAACCGATAACGCTTGCTGTCTGAATTTGAGATATCACTGTTACTGCCGTACAAATCCGTTTTTATTACATCATTGTATGTAGTATATCTTACTTGCTTTTTTCAATCAACAGTTTGTTAATTCGATTAGCCCAATTTTTTTTTCGGTTTCTTCAATCCTTTTGTTGATTATTTCGAGTTGATTTTTAAACCAGTTAATGAAAAGTTTAATTTCGGACTTAAAACTGTAAGCACCCGGCCAAATGTTGTAATAATACATATAAATTTCCTCGTTTATTTTTGAATATCAAATTAAATATCGGAACAAAATCAAAAAACTTTAAGAAAAAATTATTTTTTGTAAACGAAAATTAACAAAATAATAACCGTGGCAAGTTTGTAAAGAAATGTAAAACTTGTTGTAAAAAACCGCACTAAAAAAAATTTACGGTTATTAAAGAAAATGTAAGACTCACAAAGTCAAAAACTGAACAACTATCTACCAAAACTAACCTAGTTAACGCTCTTTGAAAAAAGAGCTTTTTTTTTAGGCAATTTTAATATATACTGAGTTTTTATAAATAAAACGGCAAAACGGGGAATTGAAAAATGGCAGGTGAAAAAAATCCTTTATGTAACCAATTGGAACAATCGCTGATAAATTTTTTATGTCAAAAGAAAGATATCGAACAAAAAGTAAACGGCGGAGCAAGAAGAGTCAGAGGACTGAGCATGTCGTTTGACGTGAAAGATGAAAAAAAGCCTTGTTTTTCGGTTCAAATCGGGATGTGCGAAGCAACCTTCAACGCAAATAACGGTTTAAAAGAAAAAGGCAATTGTTTCGGACTCGAACGCTATATTGTAGACTGGTTTCAACGCCCGAGCGTTAATCACGAAGTAAAAACAATTATCAGTGCATTAAAGAAAAATAAATAGGATTTAAAAAATATTTTGTTGTTGTATATATGTTTTAGCTCCGATTTTTGTGAATGAATATTTGAAAAAATAAAAGAGAATATTTTTTGCTTATAGTATAATGTATAACGAAAAATACAAATTATGATTTTGCAAAGAGGAACATATAAACATGGGAATAAGACAAAAACAACATGAACAGGACCCTATGGTCAGACGAGGAAATTTTGAAGCGGTTGAGTCCAATTTTACCGATGAACAGGCAAAAACCGAGGCAAATCGCTGCTTGGGTTGCAAAAATCCGAGATGTGTACAGGGTTGCCCCGTAAACATTAATATCCCCGGATTTATTAAATCCGTTAAAGAAGGTGATATTGAAAAAGCAGGTGAAATTATCAGAGAATCCAGCCTGTTACCTTCCGTTTGCGGAAGAGTTTGTCCGCAAGAACGTCAATGTGAAGGAAAATGCGTTTTGGGTATTAAATCGGAACCCGTTGCAATCGGTGCATTGGAACGTTATGTCGGAGATAAAACAAATTTAAAAGTCGGCGAAATAAAAGAATCCGGTAAAAAAGTTGCAGTAATCGGTTCGGGATGTGCCGGAATAACCGCAGCTGCGGATTTAAGACGTGAAGGACACGAAGTGGTTGTTTTTGAAGCATTGCATAAACTCGGAGGTGTTTTAAGATACGGTATTCCTCCTTTCAGATTACCGAGAACTTTTTTGGATAAAGAAATTGAAAATTTGAAAGCAATGGGCGTTAAATTCGTAACAAATGTTGTTGTCGGAAAATCAATTACAATCAAACAACTTCGAGAAGACGGCTTTGATGCGATTGTTATAGGTTCGGGTGCAGGCTTGCCCAAAATGATGGGAATTAAGGGCGAAAATTTGAACGGAGTATTTTCGGCAAATGAGTTCTTAACAAGAGTAAACTTAATGCAGGCTAATTTGGAAGAAACCGCAACTCCGTTGAGAGTCGGTGAAAAAGTAGCGGTAATCGGCGGCGGAAACGTTGCAATGGATGCGGCAAGGGTTGCGGTAAGAGTCGGTTTTAAAGAAGTTTATATCGTTTACAGAAGAACGGAAGCAGAATTGCCGGCTCGTTTGGAAGAAATACGCCACGCAAAAGAAGAAGGAGTTGTTTTTAAGTTTTTGATGGCTCCGAAAGAAATATATAATAAAGACGGCTATGTTGCAGGCATGTGCTTTGAGGTAATGAAGTTGGGCGAAGCCGACGAATCCGGAAGAAGGAAGCCCGTTTCCACCGGAGAAACAATTGATTTGGACGTTGATACCGTGGTTGTTGCCCTCGGAACAGGACCTAATCCGACAATTCAGGCTTCAATGTTAAAAGACAAAACCGACTTGGAAACCAATTCAAAAGGATATATTGTCATAGATGCCGAAACCTGTAAAACATCGGTTGATTGTATATATGCGGGCGGAGATGTAGCTCCGACCGGACCTTCAACGGCAATTAA
>CAZHCP010000068.1:0-8919 GCA_964531015.1 uncultured Muribaculaceae bacterium | reverse complement strand
GTCCGAACACTATTCCGACAAAGAATAAGCGGTTCGGATTATACTCCAATGGTGGGCCTTCGGGGACTCGAACCCAGGACCGACCGGTTATGAGCCGGTAGCTCTAACCAACTGAGCTAAAGGCCCGTCATTTGACGCCTAAATAGTATAATACAATTCTGCTCAATTGTCAATACGCCTTTTCAAATTTTTTTGCTTCGAATTCAAAAACCTATGCGATGCTGCGGCATAGATGCCGCTTTCGACGCATAGAATGTAAGCAAATCGTAGCAAAGAAAGGGAAAACAATGAATAACTCTGTATATTTGCCGGAAGGCTATCGACTCGGATCTCCCGAAAACAGAATGTATACGTCAAGTCTTTCCGGGCTTGAGCGCGCGATGACGGAGGGGATTATATGCGAAGCTCCCGCTGTTATGTGCGACAGCACGGATTTTTCGCTTCGAGTTGAACTCGGCGGAGCTGTTGGTGTGATTGAGAAAAAAGAGGCGGTGATGACCGGCATAGGCGAAGAAGTGAAAAACATAGCTGTGCTGACGCGAGTGGGACGTGCGGTTGCGTTTACGGTGCGCTACATAGACAAAAGCGTCAGTCCGCCGATTGCATATCTTTCGAGAAGGGAAGCGCAAAAGCGCTGTATGCATGAATATATTTATTCTCTTGTTCCTGGCGATATAATTCCCGCTAAGGTAACGCATCTCGAACGCTTCGGGGCGTTTGTGGATATAGGTTGCGGAATAGTTTCTCTTTTGCCGGTTGACGCCATCTCGGTGTCGCGTATATCACATCCGAGCGAACGTTTTTCGGTATCGTCACGAATTTATGTTGTCGTTAAAGGTTTTGACGGCAAAAACGGCAGAATAAACGTGACGCACCGCGAGCTTTGCGGAACTTGGACGGAAAACGCGGCGCAGTTTGCGACAGGTCAAACCGTCGAGGGAATCGTCAGATCAATCGAAAACTACGGTGTGTTTGTCGAGCTTACCCCGAATTTAACGGGACTCGCAGAGCCGCACGACGGCGTTCGTATAGATGAGGGGGCGGCGGTTTATATAAAAAGCATCGCCCCCGAACGGATGAAGATCAAGCTTGCTATTGTGGGCGCGTATCGAGGTGAGCTTTTGCGCGACGTAACTCCTCCGAAATATTACATTGATCCGTTAAAAACGAGCCACATTGACTCGTGGCGCTATTCGCCGCCCGAAAGCTTGCGAACGATCGAAACGATTTTTTATTGATTGTTGACGGTGAATCTCCAGGGACGGTCCCTGTCTGCTTCTTCTGCGTAAGCAATGCCTATGCGTGGTGCAGCTGTAAGCTCGGCGGTAAATCCGTCATCCTCGCACCAGATTAAGTCCGAATCTACAAACGAGATCCCGTTGTAGCTTCGGTCGATTCCGAGCAACTTTGTGAGACGTCCCGGACCGTTCGCGCCCTCGACTCCGCGTATAAGTACGCCTTCCGGGTGATCCTGAGCCCCTGTAATGACGTTGAGTAGCTCGTGCATCCCGTAGCACAGATAAACGTACGCAACGCCGCCGCGAGAATAAAGCATTTCCGTGCGTTTTGTACGTCCGCGGTGCGCATGGCAGGCGGTGTCCTCCTCACCGAAATAACATTCCGTTTCTGTTATTCGTCGTTTTATAACAGTTCCGTCCGGTTTTTTTACGCATAAAAGTTTTCCGCACAAAAGCGGAGCTGCTTCGGTTGCGGACATGAGATAAAAATCTTCGTTTAATTTCATTTTTTGACCTCCTTTTTTAAGTATACCATATTTTTTCTCCGGTGTGAACAAAAAATGAAAATGTGACTTGTTTGAAAAAAAGCGTGTTTTAGATTGACAAATTAGAGATGTTGTTGTATAGTAGTATATGTATCTTAATACATATCATTTTTCAAATTAAGGAGAAAAAAGATGAAAAAGTTACTTGCTGTTCTTCTCGCACTTACTTTTGTTATCTCTATGTTCGCTATGACAGCGTGCTCCGATGATAACGGCGATGACACAGACACAAATGACAAGGTAGAGTCTAAAGACGATACTACCGAAGACAAAAAGGGCAACGATACAAACGATGACAAAAACACCGACACAAATGAAGGTGAAGACACCGATGACGTTGCCGAAGGCGGATACGAGCCTAACTATTTCCCCTACGAAGGCGAAACTACTCCCGGTTCCGTTGACTATGATTGGGGCGCACCCGATGAAACATCCGTATTCTTCGTAATCGACGAGGATCATGTTATCCACGACGGTAAGGGTACATGGAACAATACCGAATCTTGCACAGGTATCTATGCATTCGACAACGACTACGACACATTCTATGACTGTGACGAAAAGTGCGAATACACAAATACAGACGCTATGAACGTTGGTACCGTTCTTGAGGACTGGAACGACGACACAACCAAGACCGGTTATGTAGGCGCTTGGATCGAAGAAGGCGTTGTTCTTTCTCAGATTCGTTTCTTCCCTCGTTCCGGCTACAACGATCGTGCGATCGGTTGTAAGTTCCAGGGTTCTGTTGACGGTGTAAACTGGGTTGATCTCGTTACAATCACAGAGCTTGTAAACCAGGGTGGCGACTATGAATTCTTCGATATCGACGATGATACAGTATATTACTATGTACGTTTCCTCGCTCGTGACCTTGAATCCTATCAGGCAGCTAATGAAACAGAAGATACAGATTACTACTCCTACTGCAACATCGCAGAAATGGAAATCTGGGGTACTCCCGCTAACTGATTAAGTTAAAAGAAGCAAGGCAGACTTCGGTCTGCCTTTTCTTTTTCAAAAAAATCGTCGTTTCTGAAAAACATTTACTTGACATTGCGGCGAGTAGGTGGTATACTGATAAGGCTGTCGCGAAGTGTGCGACTAACGGGGTGTGGCTCAGTTCGGTAGACGAACGAGGGAGCGCCGCCGGTGGCGGAAGCAGCGACCGAGAGAGGGCGAGAAGCGCAAGTGATTGCGCGACGAGCGTAAGCGTAGCGCGGAAGTGAACTTTCGTAGAGAGGATTCTTGAAGTTGAAATAAAATAAAACGGGGTGTGGCTCAGTTCGGTAGACGAACGAGGGAGCGCCGCCGATGGCGGAAGAAGCGACCGAGAGAGGGCGAGAAGCGCAAGTGATTGCGCGGCGAGCGTAAGCGTAGCGCGGAAGTGAACTTCATTTGTAAGAGAAATTTCGAAAAAATAAAATAAAACGGGGTGTGGCTCAGTTCGGTAGAGCGCTTGGTTCGGGACCAAGAGGCCGCTGGTTCAAATCCAGTCACTCCGATATAAAAAAGAGAAGCGGAAGCTTCTCTTTTTTTGATGTATCAGCGCCTCAGGTCGCGAACCAAGGGTGAGGGACCAAGACGAAGCGAAGGAGCGCCGCCGGTGGCGGAAGAAGCGACCGAGCGGAGGGCGAGAAGCGCAAGCAGATGCTTGCGCGGCGAGCGTTAGTCCGCTGGTTCAAATCCAGTCACTCCGATATGAAAAAGAGAAGCCAAAGCTTCTCTTTTTTTGTGCAACAGCGCCTAAGGTCACGAACTAAGGGTGAGGGACCAAGACGAAGCGAAGGAGCGCCGCCGGTTCAAATCCGGTCACTCCGATATGAAAATCTTAATACTTTTTATCCGACAAGTCGGTCAAATACGATCATTAGACAAAAACCGATGAGCAATGAATACGTCGAGCCGCGTTCGGTGCCGTGTGCGTGCGTTTCGGGAATCATTTCGTCACTGATGACGTAAAGCATCGTGCCGCCGGCAAAAGCAAGAGCAAACGGAAGCACCGCAGACGAAATGCTAACCGCAAAATAGCCGAGAAACGTGCCGATGACTTCGATTAATCCCGTTGCCGCCGCGATGATAAAGGTGCGCGAACGGCTTATACCTGCCGCAAGCATCGGCGCGATGATGATCATGCCTTCGGGAATGTTTTGAAGCGCAATCCCTCCCGCAATCGTTATCGCGTCGGCTGTGTTGCCGGTGCCGAAACCGACTCCGGCGGCGATGCCTTCGGGAAGATTGTGTATGGCAATCGCGATCACAAACAGCAGTATCTTTCCGAGACGTTCTTGATTTTCCGGGTGCGACTCAATGTCAACTCCTGTCAGCTTGTGAAGGTGGGGAACGATGCGGTCAAGCGCGCTTACGCATAACGCTCCGGCAAAAACGCCGGAAACGGTCTTGAACAGCGCGAAGTTTCCGCCGTAATCAAGCGAGGGAAGTATGAGTCCTAACACCGATGCCGCAAGCATAACTCCGGCAGCAAACGAAAGCACGATGTCTGAGAAACGATGTGATATTTTTTTGAACATGAAGCCGATCAGCGCACCGATGACGGTTGCACCGCCGACTCCCAAAGCAGTCAGGGCGACGGAAAGCATAAGTTTTTACGCCATCCAGAGACCGTGAAGATTGCAGTACGCATATACCGCCTCAACTTCGTCGCCGTCGCAAATGCTGAAGCAAATTTCGGGCGCGCTTCCGGGCGCGAGAAGCTTTCGCTGATTGCCGGATTTAGTTTGAAGCGAGATCCATTCGATGTGGTGTTCGGGGAGCATGGGATGTTCAACGCTTCCGACTTTGACCGTTACGATGTTGCCGTCAACGGAATAAACGGGGATGTGTTTTTCGTGGGACGCTTCCACCGTTCCGGGGATGATCTCCTTCATTTTTTGACCGCAGCAAACAACCGGTACGCCGGAATCCTTAACCATTGCTATTATGTTGCCGCAATGAGGGCATATAAAAAACTTTTGTTTCATATTTGTACTCCTTTATGTTAGTGTTATTTTAATTATAGCAGAATTACGGGAAAACGTACAGCAATATGCGAAAAAATAAAATATTTTTTCGCTGTCTGTCGCGGACTCTGTTTGTGATTGACTTTGTCGGCTGCGTATGATATACTTTATATAATAATGTGAATTTTTCGCGTAATTATGCTTGCGCGGAACGGAGGAGATATGAAAAAAAAGAGAATTTCGGCTGCGGTGCTTGCGCTTGCGCTTGCGCTTGTGATGCTGCCGATACTGTCAGCCTGCGGAGACGGTTCGGATGTCGATACGGACGCGGAAAGCACAAATGTCGATACCGAAGCCGAAACAACGGCGGACACAAACGACGAAGGTGCAAATCAACCGGTAAGCAACAAAAACGGTGTGTTCGGCACGCCGGGCGAAGCGATTGAATACAATCCGACAAATGCTAATTATTCACTCGGAATAAACGCGGCAGTCAAGGTTCACGACATAAGCGAGTTATTGTTCGGAATTTTCCTTGAGGATATAAATTTTGCTGCGGACGGCGGACTTTATGCGGAGCTTGTGAAAAACCGTTCGTTTGAATTTACCGAATATGCCGCCGATGACGAAAAGCATGGCTGGAAGGATGTCGGCGAAGTCAGCGCGAATGTCGTAACAACGGACAAGACAGGCTGCCTGAACGATAACAATCCCAATTATATGGTTATCGAAAACAAGTCCGATTCGCCCGCCGGCATCGAAAATGTCGGCTTTTTGGACGGAATCTCCGTTGAAAAGAACAAAAATTATAACTTCTCCGTTTATGCAAGAGGAATCGACGGGTATACAGGTCCGATTCATGTAAGCATAGCTCGCGGAAACACCATCCTCGCTGAGGGAACGATACCGTCGATAACGGATAAATGGACAAAATACGAGCTTACGCTTACGTCAAACACCACAAGCTATTCCGGAGTGAGACTTCGCGTTACGATCGATGCAGGAAAAGCGGCGCTCGATATGGTATCTTTGTTCCCCGAAGATACCTACAAGGGCAGAGAAAACGGACTTCGTGCCGATCTTGCGGAAAAGCTTGAGGAGCTTGAGCCTGCGTTTTTGCGTTTCCCCGGCGGTTGCGTCATCGAGGGAACGACGCTTGAAACCGCGTACAGTTGGAAGGATTCGATCGGCGCAGACGAAAACGGCGATCCCTACTATTGGAACGGCACTTACGGTGACATTGCGGCGAGAAAGCTCGGAATAAACCTTTGGACGAACGAATCCCTTACAGAAGACCAAAACCCCGTTTATATGACGTACGGTCTCGGATTTTATGAGTATTTCCTGCTTGCGGAGGACATCGGTGCAATCGGTGTTCCCGTACTTAACGCAGGTGTTGCCTGCATGGGTCAGTCGAGCGGCGAAAGCGTTGCTGTCGGCTCCGAGGAAATGCAGAGATACATAGACGATGCGCTTGATCTTGTTGAGTTCTGCCGCGGCGGAGCCGACACGGAATGGGGCGCGGTTCGCATCGCGATGGGACATGAGGAACCGTTCGAACTCAAGTACATCGGCATCGGTAACGAGCAGTGGGGCGACAATTTTTTCAAGCATTATACGGCTTTTGTTGAAGCGTTTGCGGCTGCAAAAGAAGCAAATCCCGAACTTTACGACGGCATCGAGCTTATGTTCTCCGCCGGCGTAGACGACGGCGACAGCGGAAGTCACTATATGGCGTCCTACGAATATGCAAAGAAGTGGTTGGAGGCAAATCCCGACAAAACCATTGAGGATTTCGCCGGCGCGATCGACCATCACTATTATAACGAGCCGGAATGGTTCATGAAGAATACAGATTACTACGACGAGGAAAATTACTCGCGCGATACGGACAGTATGACAGATACGATCTTCGGCGGCGGCATCAATGTGTTCCTCGGCGAATACGCGGCAAAATCGAACACGCTTAAAGCGGCGCTCGCGGAGGCGGCGTATATGACGGGCCTCGAACGCAACGGAGACATCGTAAAAATGGCGGCGTATGCGCCCCTGTTCGGTAACCTCACGGGACTGCATTGGGCGCCCGACCTCATCTGGTTCAACAATCATACATCAACATCGTCAATCAACTTTTACGTTCAGAAAATTTTCTCCACAAACGCAGGTACACAGCTCGTTGAATCCGAGCTTGGCGGTGCCGACAGTTCGACAAAGGTTCTGACGGGTAAGATCGGTCTCGGAACGTGGAACACGTCCGCAACATTCGATAACGTAAAAATCGTAGATAACGATACGGAAAACGTGCTCATGGAGGACACCTTCGACGACAAAACCTCGCTCAATAAGTGGACGAAGATCTCGGACGGCAGTTGGAACATAAAATCCGGTATGTTGGTTCAGTCCTCGACTGTTACGGATATGGACAAATATGCAAAAACAGGCTCGATGATGTACTTCGGCAAGAGCCTTTGGAAAAATTACACCTTCACCGTCGAAGCGACGAAAACAGGAGGATCAGAGGGCTTCCTCATCGCGTTTGCGGTAGGCGACGAGAATGACAACTACTTCTGGAATATCGGCGGTTGGGGCAATACGATCTCGTGCCTCCAAAAGGTCGAGGACGGCGTGAAGAGCGAACAGCTTTCCGGCACAACGAAGAACTTCACCGTTGCAACGGGTAAAACCTACACGTTCAAGGTCGTTGTCAGCGGTAGCAACATCAAGTGCTACATCAACAATAAGCTTTACATTGATTATACTGTCAGAGAAACGACAGAAGCGGATGTGTATCACGTTGTCAGCACGGACGAAACCGGAGATATTATCATCAAGCTCGTAAATGTTTCGAGCAAGGTTAAAACTTTCGCCATTGATATTAAGGGGATCACGGGCATATCGTCAACCGCATCTGTTGATCTTGTTTCCGGCACAAGCCTGGCTAACGACAATATTTTAGGCGAAGCCGAGGACGTTACGATGACGAGCTTTGAAATCGAGGGAGTTTCGGAACAGTTTAACTATACCGTGCCGAAATATTCGGTGACTGTTATCAGAATCAAATCCGATAAATGAAATTGAATAAAACGAAAGAAACGACGGAACTTTCCGTCGTTTCTTTCGTCTTTAAGATTAGTTTAAGAGTTTTGTGATGTCATTGACACCGACCAAAACATGATGTATGATACTGAATATAGAAATTGATCGAGTCATTTTGGAGGTTTACTATGCTTGAAATAAAAAATTTGACGAAGATATATAAGCCGAAAAAGGGCGTGCCCGTTACGGCTCTGAACGGTATTTCGCTTAAATTCCCCGAAAAAGGAATGGTATTTTTGCTCGGTAAGTCCGGATCGGGTAAGTCCACGCTTTTGAACCTGATCGGCGGACTTGACGTTTACGACAGCGGCGAAATTCTTATAAAGGGTACATCAAGCCTTGATTTTTCACAGTCGCGCTTCGACTCGTACAGAAATACATACGTCGGATTTATTTTTCAGGAGTACAATATATTGCCCGAATTCACTGTCGGTGCGAATATCGCGCTTGCGCTTGAACTTCAGGGCATGAAAGCGAGCGACGAACGCATAAACGAAATTCTTGCCGAAGTCGATCTTTCCGGCTACGGAAACAGAAAGCCGAATGAGCTTTCAGGCGGTCAGCTCCAAAGAGTTGCGATAGCGCGTGCGCTTGTTAAAAATCCCGAAATCATAATGGCGGACGAACCCACCGGTGCGCTCGATTCGAACACGGGCAAGCAGGTGTTCGACACGCTCAGAAAGCTCGCAAAAGATAAACTTGTCATCATAGTTTCGCACGACCGCGAATACGCCGAATATTACGCGGACAGAATCATCGAGCTTGCGGACGGAAAGGTCATCGACGACGTTGAGCTTGAAAAATCCGCCAAAAACGCCGACGAAAAGCTCGAATTCGAGGGCAATACCGTCACCGTGCCGCAGGGCTATCATCTGACGGAAGAGGACAGACTCGCCATCAACGAATACATAGACACCATCTCGACGAAAACGATCGTGCGGTTTTCCGGCAGAAGTAAAAAATTCAAAAAGACAGACGAATCCGTGATCCCGGCTCAGGATCCGTCAAAATTCAAGCTGATCAAATCGAAATTGCCGATGAAGTCGGCGTTCAAGATCGGCGCCGGCGCGCTGAATCACA
>CAZHCP010000067.1:0-9097 GCA_964531015.1 uncultured Muribaculaceae bacterium | reverse complement strand
TTTTGAGGGTAGGTTTGTTGCAAATTAATATTATTTATTATAACTTTTATTATTTTAAATTATTTGCTTATTTTTTTGAGTTTCTATTTTTTCAGTCAACCCTCACCTAAATCCTCTCCCAACGGAGAGGACTTTATAAAAAATCACTAAGCAAAGGGGCAATTTTTTGCACCGGAATTATTCATAATTAATCGAATTGATTTTTAATTTTAAATGTTTTTTATCATCTTTAAAAAGGTTCGAAACACCCCTCGCCGGCGGGAAAGGAGCCTGGGTGAGGGTTTGCAGATATTCCATAATAAAATAAATCCGAATACTTAAATTATTTTTACAATTCTTTATTTTATTCTTATAATTAGTCAATTTTTATTTTGTTACGGACTTTATATAGAAGTAAGTACGGTAAGTCGAAATTATTAATGGTGAAAAAATGAAAATTAATCTCTTTCCAACAAGAGAAATACAAAATTGTAATGTAATAAAAAACAAGGTAATAAATAATAAATTTACGTTTCAAAACGACATATTTGTTAAAAGTACGCCAATTTCACCCGCTTTTAAAGGAAGTTTGGAAGAAAATATATCAAAACTCAAATCCGTCGGCTTTAATGATAAAAACATAGCACAATTATCAAAAGAAAATATTAATCAAATAATAAACCTTCTTTCAAAAAAAGAAATTCAAACCGCTCTAAAAAAAGAAACAAGCGGTAAAAATGATTTAATGTCCGTTCAATATCTCGATAAAAACAATATTAACTTGTTTACATCCGTAATTGATAATAAAAAGATATTAAATTATCTTGAAAAAGGTCAAACAAATATATCTGAAATTGTTGATTTCGTCACGGAAACAGACACTAACGGCGTCAAAAATTTTCTTACCGTAATCAATAATAATGAATTTGAAACTTTAATAGAAGAAAAGAAAATAAACCCTGTATATGATGTATCAAAATTTATAGATTTAAACAAAACACAAAAAAACAACCTGACAGAACTTTTAAACTTTGGCTTAACAAGTTATGAAGCACTTGAACTTGCAAAACTTGATGATAAAAATTTTGAAAAAGCAAAAGAATTATATAAAAATGAAATCAGTGCAAACAGCATAAAAAACTTTGTAAATTTGAGCTCGGATTTATACGGCAGAGTTTTAGAACTTTTACAATATAATGCAACGGAAACGGATATTACAATTTGCCTTGACATGGACGAGAAAATATATCCGAAAGCACTAACATTGATAAAAGAAGGTTTCTCGGCAATTCAAGCATACAGGTTGGCAAGCGGTGACGAAGAAACTTACGAAAAAGCACTTGAATACAAATACTGCGGATTATCTGCGGACGGTGCATATCAAATAAGTTCAATGGATGAGGAATCACAAGCAAAAGCACTTGAACTTGCGAAAAACGGCATGAATACATATAATGCCTGCTTCGTTGCACAAACCGCATTCGAAGACGAATACAAAAAAATACTTGAACTGACAAAACTCGGTGTAGAATATTATTCAATAGACAAAATTGCACACTGCGATGACGATACATACAGAAAAACGGTTAAGTTGATTAAGTCGGGAATTCAAAATAATTGTGCATTTAATCTTGCCCAAAACAGCGATGAAATATGCAATAAAATTCAAACTTTAATAAATAAAGATATTTCAAAAAATGCAATAATTGAATTTCAAAACAAACTTTCAAACGAAAATTATCTTGAACAAATCAACTCATACACCGATAACGGAATTAACATATATGATGCCGACAATATAATTACACAACCGAAAATAAATAATTTATATAACGGATTTATAGAAAACGGTTATAATGAAAAACAATCTTCAATTCTTGCGAACATAAAAAACATTGAAAAATACAACTCGGATGATGTTGCAAATTTAATTGACAATATCTCCGGTTTCTATGATTTGGAAGAATGTCCTTCAACAATAATTTCAAATTTTTTGAAAAATAATCCGGCTCTTGATATAAAATCTTTCAATAAATACTTATCAGCCGTCGATTTTCCAAAATTATTTGATACGGTTCCGGCAGTAAAAGCATATTCAAAAGCGGATTTTCTAAAATTCATAAATTATCATTTCAAAGTAAAAGATATTGAATTAAACGAAAATTCTTTAAAATTTCGTGAAAATTTTACGGATTTTGTAGAAAACAACTATATTAACGCAACCGAAATGGATAATATTCTTACGATATTTCCGCTTACAGACAGAAATTTAGGAGAAATTCCGGAAGGTTGGATTAACGATAATGAAAGCAACCAAAATAAAAAAGAAATAAAGAACAAAGTTTCGCATCTTTTCAACGAATTTAGAATAAACCGAAATCCGAAAGTTTTGGAACGTGAAATGAGAAATCTGCTGAAAAAAGAAGTAACCGTCAACGAAATTGCCTCGGGAGATTTCGGTATGACATACAAAATATCCGTGCCGAATGCGGTTGATACATGCTTAAAATTATTTTTTGAAATGACAGACAACACAAATCCAAAATATCTTATACATGGAGTTCTTATTGAACCTCAAACCGCTATTTTTGCCAATAACAATTCTAACGAATTTGTAAAAACATTTATGGCGAGAGTAGCAAATACAAAAGAAAAAAACGGATTTATTCTTACACAATTTTTAACGGGAAAAACAAAACCGATTGAAACAAACACCTCTAAAAATAACGAATATACATTTATTACAAACGATACAAGCAAAACACACAACAAAATCAACGGAATAATATTTGATTTCGGAGCTGTTGAAGTTTATAAAAAAGACGGAACAAAGGAAAACCAAACACTAAAATATTAGTCGCAATAAGCAGTAATAACCGCAAACTTTAATCAGTTATTTTATGTCGGATAAGAAAATTAAATTTTATCCTGTTCCTTCTCCTTGGAAAGAAGAGTCGGATGATGTTTATTTTTGTAAACAAATATTAAAAACTGTAAAAAAAATATAAAGAAAATTGAAAAATAATCCGATATATTTAACAGAAAATATATAAGGAGTAAACAAAAAATGGGATTAGCGGCATCGCAAGCAAGATATTTATGTTTGACGGCAAGAATGAGCGATTTGGTTTTTGAAGGACAACAAATTTCTCAACAAAGACTTCAACTTACAAGGGAATCACAGGAAATTGCGGCAAAATACAGCGAAGCAATGAACAATACCGTAATGCAGGCAATAACACCCGAAGGCGGTACTCAACAGCTGACGTATCAAATTCTTACAAGTAAAGACCCTTTCACCGGATTATCAATGAGATTGGTTGATGAAAACGGCTATGTCGTTTCACCGCCAAAAACATATACAATGACGGCTTCTTCAACTGATGACAACGGAGAAGAAGTTACGGAAACATTTGCATCGTCATCCGAATTTATAAAAAAATATATGAATAATATCAGCGAAGATGAAGCAAGCGAACTTTCATTAAAGAGTCTTAATGAGATTATGTCTTATTACCGGGAAAACTATCCTGATTCGACATTAACGCTTAGTGTTAATGACAATACCGTTGACGGAATAAAAAACGACGGCGAAAGATATGTATATGATGAAAAATGTCTTGACCCCGAATATTTGCAGGAAATGATTATATCGGGGCAATGGACAATCCAACAACCTTCAATGAACGAAGAAAATGAATGGTCTGATTTTTCATGGCAAAGTTCGACAAATATTCAATCGGTTATGAATACAACAGACGATGCTGCCGCAGAAGCCGAATATGAAGCGGAATTGGCACGAATACAAAAACGTGACAAAACACTTGAATTAAGATTAGAACAAATAGAAACGGAAGAACAGGCGGTTGAAAAAGAATTGGAATCCGTTAAGGGAATTGTAAAAGATAACATTCAGCAATCTTTTCAAACCTTTAAGGCATAAAGCCCCGAAACGGATAAACTATTTCCCTAATACTCTTTTGGACGATACTTACTTCTTATATGTTGCGGTTAGAATTTTTATTCTAACCTTTTTATTTTGATTTTACATTGTGCGTATGATTTGTATAAAAACTTAAATGTAGTATAATAATTTAGTATTCGTATAACAGGTTTTTTGAGAGTAAATGCAAATATTTGATGTTAAGAACGATATAGCAAAGATTTTATATGATTCTTCAAAGAATCATTTATTGCCGTCAGACTTCCTTTTGATAGAAGATTCAAATCAAAAATTAATAGCACAGGTCATTAATATCGAAATGACCGACGAAACAAATAATATGGCAGTTTTAAGGCTCTCATTGTCCATTGATAAAGAGGATAATCTTTCTTACTATAACGGCTATATCCCTTCTAAAAATTCAAAAATTTTATATATAAATCCCGATGAAATCATAGAATTAATTTCCCCGGGAGATACAACAATTTATTTGGGTAACCTTTCCAATCATCCCGAATGCTTTGTAAAAACGAATATTTCTTTGTTAAATGATAATCTTTATATTCAATCGGACAGGGACGACAAAGTAAATATTTTTATAAAAAATATTATAACTGAATTACTCGCAAAAAAAAGAAAAGTCATCATTATCGATTTTAACGGACATTACAGCACTTTAACCGACGGGTATCGGCTTAAAATTACGGAAAATATGAAACTGCCGTTGAATATTGAGGCTTTTGATACTTTACTTGATTATGAAATTTCGGATTGCCCGATTGAAGATAAGGTGACAATTCAAAGTATTGTTCTTGAATTAAGAGAATACATGAGTACTTTACAGGATATGTATATTCCTTTTAACATGTTTAAAAACGTCGTTGATTCGGAATTTCTTTCTTCGCCTTCATCAGGCTTAATGCTCTTACGAAACAAATTATGGGAGTATTCGCAGGAAGGCTTGTTTGCGGATGAAAAAGACCAATTTGACAAGATAAATGCAATTTTGGCACAATATAACACGGTTGTTATTGATGCTTCAAATGTTGATGAAAATTGGTATAAATTTGTTATTCAAACGGTTTTTGATTTGACTTATCAAAACGCATATTTGTTTATGTCCTTAAATGATACCAAGTTTGATAAAAAATCAATTTCTCATTTGTATTCAAAAGAAAATATTGTTCCGGTTGTTTCAACAACTTATGACAATCCGCATGCACAGGCATTAAAATCCATGTGTAAAAACCTTGTTATGTTTAAACCTTCCGTTGTTCAAAATGAACAGGAACTTTACACTAACTTTTTAAACAGGGTTAATAATAATGAATTTATGGTTTATGGAGAAACAACGCTGTTTTTGCCGTTGTTGATTGATTTACAATTGTTTGATGATGAAACGGCGAATAATGTTGTTCAAAATGAAATAAAAAAAGATGTTGATAAGTTGCTTTCATCTTCACAATCTCTTATCCCGAAATCGGGCGGTATTGTGAACGAAATACAAGCAACGGAAACAATTTCGGATGAAGAAATAATAAACTCGACTCCAAATGATGATGTCACCGATGAAGATTATGATTTTCTTGAAGATATTGATGTTAATAAAAACGAAAATAATCAACAAGGTGAATCAGATAATGAAGAGCACGCAGGTAATCATGCAACACGTGACGTAAATTTGCAAAACAAAAATACTTCCGCTCAAACCGACACTCAAAAAAGTGAATCAAAAGCTATCAAAACAGAAACCGAAAATAAAGAGAAAACAAAATATTCCGTATTTAATCCCGATGATGATAATTTTGCTACGGATGATGATATTGATTCTATAATGAATGAACCGTTTATGACAATTGAAGACGTTAAATTAAACGCCGAAACAATTGAAGAAGATAAGAACCTTAAAGGTGAATATATTGATAAACTTGATATAACAAAAACGATTGAACAGGACATAAACAATGTTGAAGAACCTGAAATTGTAATTGATGAAGTTGTTGATTTGGATATTGAGAAAACGGAAGATAAAAATATAAATCCCGAAGAAGTTGAGATATTACAAGAAGAAACATCCTCCGAAAACTTAGTTTCCGAGGAAAATGCCGAAGTTAACAATGTTGAAACAGAACAAAATCACGATGATGATGTTGAATTTTTCAGTGATGATGTATTGAATGACGAAGATATAACAATTGTAAAAGACGGAAACAATGATGTATCGCATTCAAGCGAAACGCAGGAAGAAAATGTTGATAAAGGCAAAACGCCTACTACTGAAGAAATAAAAGAACATAACGAAAATAAAAAATCGGAAGATGAATTTGATGAAGATATTTTGTCCGGTGATATTCTTTCTGATGACAACGAAATAAAACCCGCTGAACCCAAACATAATTCTAAAAATACAAAAGGTGAAGATTTGGGTGTTTTATTTGAAGATGATAAGAAAAATGAAGAAGAAAAACCGTTAATAAAAAAGAATATAAATCCGAAAGCAAATGAACATAAGAAATTGACGGAATATGAAACGGATTCTTCTTTTGCAAGAAAAGAAATTCCTTTTAAGATTGGAGATAAGGTTTATCATCCTAAACACGGAAAAGGTGTAATTGTTGATTTTACAAATTACAGCAATAAAATTTTATTCTGCCGTGTTGACTTCGAGAATGTGGGAATGAGAATATTAGACCCTCGTATTTCCGGTTTGGAGAAAGCATAGTATAACGATTGTTTAAGTGTTGCCAAAAGAATTTAAGGTTAATGAAAATCAAGTTTGAAGGTGTTTTGATATCTTAATTTCGGTTTTAAATTATGTTTCGTTGTGCTTTTTATTATAAAAAATATTTTACGGGTAAATGGAAATTTTGCGTAAAAAAAGACCCGAACAAAAATTCAGGTCTTTTAAATTCTAATGTTTAAATTATATTAAGCCAACATACCGAGAGCTGTTGTAGCAGCATCTTTTACATTAGCATCTTCGTCAGCTTTTGCCAAGTCGAAGACAGTAGTTAAATCAGCCTTATATTCAGGTCTTGCGATGTGAGATAATGCGGAAATTGCACTTATTCTTAACATCGGGTTCGGATTTTCTTTAACAGCGTTGATAACCGTATCAATACAAGGTAAATCTTTCATTTCAAGAGCGGCACCGCCTCTTTCCTGCAATTCTGCATTTAATCTGTTTTGTAAGAATGCAATTGTGTAAAGAGCATATTGCTTATTCAATTCAGCTTTTTCAAGAGGAGTCGGAGTTGTAGCGATTGCCAATTCATCCGGAGTTAAATCTTCTTGTGCTTTTTGTCTTAACTCGTTAATTTCGGGTGTAGGACCTTGAAGTGCCGTAGTATCCGTATTAATAACTTTAACCAATGAATCAAATATTTGTGTATCAAGAAGAACAGGACCTAAGTTTTTGTCATTTTTAACCGCTTCCGCAACTTCTTCGATAGCGGCTCTTTGTTCGTCAAGATTTGCGGAGTTAATTCTGCCTGCAAAAGATTCAACTGATAAAGCCGGGTCTAATGTTTGAGGTTCTTCAACAACGGGTGTTTGAACCTGAACTTCGGGTTGAACCGGAGCTTCTTGTGCTACTTGCGGTGCAACGGGTTGCGGTTCGGGAGCGACTGTCTGAACCGGTACTTCCTGTTGAGGAACTGCGGGTGTTTGAACATCAGCCGGTGTCATAACTTGTGCCGGAATTTCTTGAAATTCTTGAACTACCTGTTGAACGGGTGCTGCCTGTTGCGGAGCAACGGGAGTTATAATTTGCGGTTGAGGAACAACCGGAGTTTCAACTTGGGGTGCTGCCGTTTGAACAACTGCGGCTTGTTGCGGTTGTACTTGCGGAGCCTGATTTACCGGGGGATTAACAATTGCTTGTGCTGACGGATAATTTACCGGATAAGCGGGGAATGAAATCGGTGCTTGTTGAACCGGAATAAATTGTGCCGGCATTTGGCATGTGTTTTGCGGGGTTAAACCTTGTCCCTGCGGATTTAAAATTTCAATATTAACACCGTTGTATTGCGATTTGGATTGCGGCTGTGCATAACAGCTTGTTGTCGGATAATTGTAAAATGCGTTCGGCATTTGTAAATTGTTCGGCATCATAGCATTTTGCATCATTGCTGCACCTTGTTGACCGTTAGCCTGCATCGGCTGATACGTCGGGATATATTGTAATTGTGGTGCTTGAATCATTTCTTACTCCTTTTAGTACTACCTTATTATAATTTAAACACTAATGTATTCTAATGTACAACTTTAAAAACAATCCTGATAAAAAAAATTTGCCGGCAAATTTTATTTTTTTTTGTTAACATAGCCCAAAACACTCGTTACACAAGAAAAAACCCAACTTTACAAAAGTTAATACTTGCGGTTTTTGCTACTTTTTTTTAATAATTTGTGTTTTTATATATATTTAATGTAAAATATGTCATGTACAGTTTATGTGTTTTTGTATATGAGTTCAGAAAGTAAAGTTACAAAAAAATTTAACATAAAAGATTATCAGGAGTTAATTGATACTCTTGCAAAAGTAGAGTACAAAAAACTTTCATCAAAACATTTAATTGATTTTTCGGAGTTAATAAATATAGGAACTCAGGTTGTTCACAAACTCTGCTCGGATACGCCTCCCGATAAATATAACAGGTCTTATATCTCAACTTCAATAAAATGGGCTATAAGAAATGAAATACGAAGGCGTTATAAATGGTATGTGTTAAAGAATAAATCGGAATTTACGGTTACCGAAGAGAGCCAGAACTTAATAAGCGAAGCGGTTTACAAAACTATTTTATCCGTAGAAGAGTTACAGGAAGGTGAAAATCCTACACAAATAAAAGATTTTAAACGCAATCCGGAAGAAAAAATTTTATTTTTTGAATTGTCGGAAAGCATAAAAGAGGCCGTAAAAAGCTTACCCCCGAGAGAAAGGGATTTAATCGAAGCAAAGTTCTATAAAGATAAAAAGTTGAAAGAAATATCCGATGAATTTAATCTTTCACCTTCACGAATTTCAAGAATTATTCAGGCAGGCATATCTAAAATAAGAAAAGAACTTGCAAAACAAAATTTGGTATAAATAACTATACATGGTTCTGTGCGTGGAGTTGCAATTAAAGGCGGTTCGGTTAAAACCTCAATTATCGGCAATATTGTTACGGC
>CAZHCP010000066.1:0-9114 GCA_964531015.1 uncultured Muribaculaceae bacterium | reverse complement strand
GGGTCAAGCCATATTCTCATACTGTAATCGCCCGCACCGTATACGTTAACTTCGCCTACACCGTCCAAACGTTTAAGTTCGTCTTTAATATATATTGTTGCATAGTTTGTCAAATCCAATTGAGTCCAGGAACGATTGCTTGATTCCAGATTTAATATACACGCACCCGCACCCGCTACTTTGTTTGTTGCGGTTACGCCCAATCTTTTTACGTCTTCCGGCAATAACGGCTCAACCTGTTGTAATCTGTTTTGTACGTTTACAAGGTTAATATCTTTGTTTGTTCCGACCTTGAAAAATACGTTTAACTGGTATGCTTCATCATAACAGGTCGATGACATATATATCATGTTTTCAACACCGTTTACCTGTGATTCAACCAAAGAAGCAACCGAAGATTCGATTACCGCCGCACTCGCACCGGGGTATGATGCCGATACCGTTACCTGTGGCGGTGTAATGTTCGGATATTTTTCAAGTTGGAGTCCGAACATCGTTACCAAACCTACCAATGTTATAAATATCGATATTACCATTGCAAATCTCGGCTTGGTAATAAAGAAATATAATCCTTTTTTCTTTTTGTTATCTTCCATTTTTTATTTCACCGTTTCTTAATTATTTTCAGTTTCTGCCGTTTCTTCTTCAAGAGGTGTCGCAATTACCGTTTGTCCCGGCATTCTTATACTTTGGATTCCTTTTCCGACAACATTGTCGCTTACGGCTATGCCTTCTTCAACCACCCATTTTTTGTCGATTTCTTCGGATACTTTGATATTTTTTCTCTCTGTTTTGCCGTTTTCGTCAACAACCCAAACGTAATATCCGTCGGCATCGTTTAATGCTGCAGATTGCGGTATCATTATTACTTCTCTCGGCTCAACCGATTTTACCAAAACTTTTACAAAATCTCCCGGAACCAATAATTCATCGGCATTTTCAAATGTTGCTCTTAAACTGATTGTTCCCGTTGTTTCGTTTACTTCGTTATCTACAAATTCTATTTTCCCGATTTCATCGTATATTGTTCCGTCTGCCAATTGAAGTTTTACTTCCATATTGCCGAAATCGGTTGTGGAATCAAATCTTTTAAATTTTAAAAATTCACTGCTTTTTAAAGTGAAATAAGCATATATCGGACTTGTGCTTACAACTCTTGCAATCGGTCCGGTTTGCGTGTTTACAAGATTTCCTTTTGTAATTATGATTTTACCTATTTTTCCGTCAACGGGTGAAGTTATTTTTGTGTAGCTTAAATTAAGTTTCGCATTCGCCAAACTTGCTTTTGCCGCATCCAATGCCGCTTTACCCGAATCTCTCGTTGCAAGTGCGTTGTCATAATATGATTTACTTACGTAATCATTTTTAACAAGTTCTTTTGCTCTTGTTAATTCTTTTTCTGCATTCGTTAAATTTGCCTGACATTGTCTTACGCTTGCAGCCGCATTATTTACGGCTATTTCGTATTGGTCGGGTTCTATTAAAAACAATGTTTGTCCTTTTTTTACTTTTGCACCTTCTTCAAAATAGCTTTTTTGCAACCAACCGTTTATTCTTGCAACTATGTCAACCGAATATTTTGCTTCTATTCTGCCTGCCGATTCCGAACTCGTATATATGTCTTTCATCTCCGGATGTATCGTTTGTACGGCTTTCGGTCGGCTCATTGCTTTTTGCTGTTTTACTCCGTCACTCCAGCTTATAAATTGTCTGAATCCTATCGGTACAAGAATAAATATTATAAAAAATAATACCCATCTGTTTCTTTTACTTTTTTTAGTATTTTCGGAATCTGTCATTTCTGTATCCTCTTTTTCTATTTTATTTCCAAATTGTTTCTGTATAACGTTATTGCTTCAAGCAGTGCTGCTCTTCTCTCCTCTCCGAGTGCTTCCAAAGCCCTGTATTCCGCTTCTTTCGCCTTCTTTATTATTCTTTCGGCATATTCTCTGCCCTCCGGCGTAAGTTTTATCAACTTGTTTCTTTTGTCCGAATTATCTTCAATTATGTCTTCCAAATAATTTTCTTTATAAAATTTGTTTATTATTGCATTTACTGTTTGTTTCGGCAAATAAGTCACTTGTGTAATATATGTTTGTGTGCATTTTTCTTCTTTATACAAAATGGTTATGACTTTTAATGCGGTAAGGGTTAATCCCACCGACTTTGCATATTCGTTATAAAAACCTGATACGCTTATGTGCATTTGCCATAACATTTCAGAATATTCTTCCGTACTTGGTTTCCGTTTCAACTTTATATCCCCATTAGTCCGATTTTTTACCGTCTGATTACGGACTATTATATTATTCTTAAAATTTTATGTCAACTTTACTTATTTTGTATTTTTTCTCTTAATTTTAAGTATTTGTTCAATGAGGTTTTCATTATTCCTTTGTCGATTGTAACCGTTTGAGGCAACATAAAATCATAATCGTTTTTCTTGTCAAAGACTACAAACGTAGGAAATGCCATTATATTATTATTGTTCACAATTTTACGATATTCCGGCTTGTCGCAATTTATTGCGGCAAACGCATATTTATTTTTGTATTCTTTTGCAAATTCTCCGAATATGGGCATATATCTTCTGCAATATCCGCACCAATCGACGTAAAACATTGCAACCACCGGTTTGTTCGTTTTGTTTGCTTCTTCTATGCTTAATACACTTTCGTTCGGTATTTCAATCGGAGCTTTAAGATTTTGTTGAGCTTTATATTGCTTTGCTTCGTTATCTTTTAATACCTGATGTGCAAAAACAAATAAACCTATTGTTGCAAGTATGAATAACACCAAAAAAATTTTTTTCTTCATATTATATTCCTTATGTTTAGCTGATGTAATTTTTTGTTTTGTTATTTAGTCTTCATTCAAGCTCAATACCGCCATAAACGCTTCCTGCGGTACTTCTACTCTTCCCACGGCTTTCATTCTTTTTTTGCCTCGTTTTTGTTTTTCGAGCAATTTTCTTTTTCTTGAAATGTCACCGCCGTAACACTTATCCAATACGCTTTTTCTTAATGCTTTTATGTTTGTTCTTGCGATTATTCTTCCGCCGACGGCAGCTTGAATGGCTACTTCAAACATTTGACGGGGGATTATGTCTTTTAATTTTGTCGTTAATTTTTGTCCTACATAAAATGCACTGTCTTTGTGTACGATAGCACTCAGTGCATCAACTATTTCACCGGCAAGCAAAATATCAAGTTTGACAAGGTCTGAACGTTTGTAATCGCTGAACTCGTAGTCCAAACTTGCATATCCTTTCGAACGTGACTTTAATTGGTCATAAAAATCCGTAATTATTTCGCTTAACGGGATTTCGTATTGAAGTGAAACTCTCACCTTGTCCAAATACGTCATATTTTTGAATATGCCCCGTTTACTTTGTGCCAAATCCATTAACAAACCGACGTATTCGTTAGGCGTTATTATTGATGTTTTTACGTAAGGTTCTTCTATGTAATCTCTGTATTGTGCGTCGGGCAAGTTTGCGGGGTTATCTATTTCAATGATTTCGCCGTTTGTTTTATGAACTTTATATATTACGCTCGGAGCGGTTGTTACGAGTGATAAATTATATTCTCTTTCCAAACGTTCCTGTGCGATTTCCATGTGCAACATTCCCAAAAATCCGCACCTGAAGCCAAAACCCAATGCCGATGAAGTTTCAGGTTCAAACGTTATGCTTGAATCGTTCAGCTTTAATTTCTCCAACGCTTCTTTTAAGTCCTGATATTGGTCGTTGTCAACGGGGTACATGCCCGAAAATACCATCGGTAACGCTTCTTTATACCCTGCCAATGCTTCCGTTGCCCCGTTTTCAATATGGGTAATCGTATCGCCGACAAATCTCGTAATTTCTTTTATGGAACAGCCCATATAGCCTACATCGCCCGTTTTAAGTTCATTTACGGGTACTCTGTTCGGGTTTAAATATCCGAGTTCGGTTATTTCGTATTCTTTCCCCGAAGCCATAAATTTGATTTTATCACCGAGTTTAATGTTGCCGTCAACAACCTTGAAGAAACATAACGTTCCCAAATATTGGTCGTAAGCACTGTCAAACACCAATGCTCTTAAAGGTTTATCGGACGTATCTTCAGGCGGAGGAACGAAATTAACGACAGCTTCCAAAACTTCTTCTATTCCTGTTCCTTCTTTTGCACTGACGGGAATTGCCATTGAAGCGTCAATGCCCAAAACTTCTTCTATTTCTTCTCTTACTCTTTCGACATCTGCGGAAGGCAAATCAATTTTGTTTATTACGGGGATTATTTCAAGATTTTGTTCAGCAGCCAAATAAACATTTGAAAGTGTTTGAGCTTCAACTCCCTGTGTCGAATCCACAATAAGCAAAGCACCTTCGCAAGCAGCCAAAGAACGTGATACTTCGTAAGAAAAATCGACATGCCCGGGGGTATCTATTAAATTTAAAACATATTCTTTGCCGTCTTTTGCTTTATAATTCATTCTTGCGGCATTCAGTTTAATGGTTATCCCACGTTCTCTTTCAATATCCATTGAGTCCAACAATTGATTTTGCATATCCCGTTGAGCGATTGTTCCCGTTTTTTCCAACAACCTGTCAGCCAAAGTGGATTTGCCGTGGTCAATGTGTGCTATAATACAAAAATTTCTTACGTTATCTATATACTTCATATCTTTATAATTTATTATAAAAAAACTTCTTTGCCAATATTTTATTATCTCTTTATTAATATATATTTTATACCGGATTTTTACGCCGTTCGGTTATATAATTAAATATTATGAATGACATAAAAAATAATATTGAAAATAACGATAATTCGACAGGGGCGGATTTCAACGCCGATAAATTGGAACAGGCATATTTGGACTTTATTTCTACGGTAAGTCACGAATTAAGAACGCCCTTAACCAGCATAAGAGGTTTTGCCGATACGCTTATGTCTTCTTACGACAGGCTCACACCCGAACAAAGATATAAATTTTTGTCTATTATCAAAGACCAGTCAAATCGATTAATAAAGTTGGTGGAAAATTTACTTACCGTTTCTAAAATGCAATCGCAAACGGAACTCTTGGTTTTTAAAACCGTTGATGTTGTTCCCTTTGTTGATTCTGCCGTTCAGCTTGTTAAAAATCAACACAAATCTCACAACTTTACCGTTTCTTACGATAAAAATTTACCTAAAATTTCAATTGATACCGATAAATTTCAACAGATTATGTTAAATCTTCTTGATAATGCGGCGAAGTATTCACCCGGGAAAAAAAATGTTTTTGTGGATATTTCACAGGATTTTACAAAGAATACCTTAAAAATTTCGGTAAAAGATGAAGGAACAGGAATTTCCGAAGCCGATATCAATAAAATTTTCAATAAATTTTCCCGTGTAGATTCTCCTTTGACCCGCAAAATTCAGGGGAACGGCTTGGGGCTTTACATTACAAAAAATCTTGTCGAAAAAATGAACGGAAACATCTCCGTTAAAAGTTCGAGTGAAGGCACTTGTTTTACGGTTGAATTTAAAATTGCCGCTTACGATAATATCGGGGGTAAAAATTATGCTGACTAAGGTTGTTTTGATTATCGACAAAAGAAAAGAACAGGCGGTTAAAAACAAAAAAATATTGGAAAATGCCGATATTACCGTTTTTATTGCCGATAATTTTTCTTCCGCACTCTCCGTTATGAGTTCTTTTGAACCAGATTTGATTTTAATTTCGGACAGCATAGATTTTGACGTAAAAAAAGCATTGGAACAAATCCGTGTTTTAACATATAATACACGCCCCGCCGTTGTTGTTTTGTCAAAATCAAATCATATTCAGGATAAAATTGAAGCTCTTGACTCCGGTGCCGATGATTTTCTGAGTGAACCCATTAACATTGAAGAATTTAAAGCAAGAGTCATTGCACATTTAAGACGTAATTTTGAAAATTCTTTTTCCGAAAAAACAATGCTTTTTAATTCAAAAGTATCTCAAAAAATGATTAAACGTCTTATTAATACCGATTCTCAATGGGCAATTATGCTTGTTGATATTGATAACATTAAGTTTTACAGAGAAATATACGGCGAACTTGCTACCGATAAATTATTTCAAACATATTCCGCAATTATTAAATCCGCCATTGAACCGAGTGATTATTTCGGACAGTTGTCGGACGAAAATTTTATAATTATTACGGATAACGAGAAAGTCGAAAAAATTGCAAATTATTTGGTATATGCTTTTGATACGGTAATTTCAAAGTTCTATTCGGAAGCCGATTCAAAACGGGGATTTATGTTTATGCACGGTGATGATGAAATTGAAGATAAAGTCAACCTCGTTTCGACAAGTATCGGGGTTATTTCAAACCGTTATAAAAAATATACCGATTTAAAACAGGTAATTTCTTCCTTGATTTCAACGCATAAACTTGCAAAGTATAAAACAGGGTCGGCTTTCGTTATCGAAAGACCCAAAATCGGGGCAGAAAATGCAGTGCCTGAAAAAATCGACAACAAAAATATTTTGATAGCGGAACCTGATGACGCTTTATCCCTTTTGCTTGAAGCAAGTGCAAAATTGCAAGGGTATAATGTCCGCCTTGTCAGTGATTATTCCGATATTTTCAATGCGATTAAAGAATTTAATCCTGCCGTTATTATTTTGGATGCGGGTAATTCGGAAACTCTTGAAGGTATTGATGTTTGCAGAAAATTAAAGTTTAATATCGATAATTTAAAGGCGAATATTATTTTTACGACAACCGTTCATAACAAGGAAATTGTTTTGAATGCCGGTGCGGATTTGTATTTGCCGAAACCTTACGAATTATCGGTTATTTTTGATTGGATAAGAAAATTTTATGAAGATTACAACGGATAAGGAGATTTTATGAAAATAACGGTTAAAAATTGTTCCATTCTTGATGTTTGCACGGATGTTATCGTCGTCAACCTTTTTGAAGGCGTTAAAATTCCCGGCGGAGTTACGGGAATTGTTGATTCTGCTTTTGATAATTTAATTTCACGTTATGTTATCGAAACGGAAAAATTTGAAGGTAAGTTTGGTGAAATTTATGAACTTCCCGTTATTGCCAAAAATAAAAAAATATTGGTTGCAGGACTCGGTAAACCCTCAGATTTTAATTACGCAAAAATCAGAGAGTTAAATGTTAAAGTTGTTGCAAAATGCAATAAAATGAAAAATGCGAAAAAAGTTGTTTCCATATTGCAAGGAACGGGCATTGGCGGTTTATTGCCCGAACTTTCCGCTCAAATGATGGCAGAAGGTGCGTTTTCCGCTTGTTATGCTTTTGATAAATATAAAGAAAAAAAAGAAGAACGTAACATTGAAGAATTTATAATAGCAGAAATTGATGAAGATAAATTTAAAAAAGCACAAATCGGTGTAAATAAAGGCGTGGTTGTGGGTGAATGCGTTAATTCCGCAAGAAATTTAATTAACGAATCTTCTCAGTATCTCTACCCCGAAACTTTGGCTGAATTTGCCGTTAAAAATTCCGGGGTGAAAACAACTGTTTATAATAAAGCTCAAATTGAAGAAATGGGAATGCGTGCGTTTTTGGCTGTGGGTCAAGGCAGTGTTCATGAACCGAAATTAATTCACATGGAATATAAACCCGAAAACCCCAAAAAGAAAATTGCTCTTGTAGGTAAAGGTATTACTTTTGATGCGGGCGGTTTGGATTTAAAACCTCCGACATCAATGTTGACAATGCGTGACGATATGTCGGGTGCCGCTGCCGTTATTAACACGATGAAAGCGATTTCAGTTTTAAAACCCGATGTTGAAGTTCATGCCGTTGTTGCGGCTTGCGAAAATATGCCCTCGGGCAGTGCTTATAAACCGGGTGATGTTTTAATTTCCAAAACGGGAAGAACAATCGAAATCGATAATACCGATGCGGAAGGCAGAGTTACGCTTGCCGATGCTCTTGCTTACGCTGAAGAACTCGGTGTTGATGAAATTATTGATATAGCTACGTTGACGGGTGCTTGTATGGTTGCGTTGGGGTCTGTCGCAAGCGGTATTATGGGTAATGATGATGAAAAAATAAAAAAATTCATTGCCATAGCCGATGAAATCGGGGAAAGATATTGGCAACTGCCTATGTTTGAAGAATACGGAGAATCTTTAAAAAGTGATATCGCCGATACAAAAAATACCGGAGGAAGAATGGGCGGTGCAAGTGCCGCAGGTATATTCCTTTCCAAATTTGTTAAAAATACTCCTTGGATTCATATTGATATTGCAGGCACTGCCTTCGTTGACTCCGTTAATGATGAAGGTATTAAAGGTGCAACCGGTATCGGAGTAAGAAGTTTGATTAAATATATCACCGATTGATTTTGAAGGAGCAAGGATGTTTAAAATTTCCAAAACAGCTTTGACGAAAGAATATAACGTTATTTCTCTTCTTGAAACAACCGTCCGAAATTTTGATAAGACAATTCTTATTATCGGAGTTTTTCACGGAGAAGAACCGCAAGGTGAATATTTAATCAGAGAATTTTTGAAAACGGATTTATCGGGCATGAAAAATAAATTGCTGATTGTTCCGTGTTTAAATCCTGACGGTAAATTCAAAAATCAAAGACAAAATGCAAACGGGATAGATTTAAACAGAAACTTCCCGACAAAAAATTGGTGCATTGCCGAAAATAAAAATTATTTCGGCGGATATTCGCCCGCTTCGGAAATTGAAACCCGTTTTATGATTGATATTATTGAAAATTATAAAATTGACGCAATTCTTTCAATCCATGCTCCGTTTAAAATCGTAAATTATGACGGTGAAGCCAAAACACTTGCACAAAAGATTTCGGAAATAACATCATATCCTCTTCAAGCGGATATCGGTTATCCGACCCCCGGCAGTTTCGGTAACTATTGCGGTGTTGAACATAATATTCCGATTATTACACTGGAATTACCGGAAGATGTTTCTAACGAAAAATTGTGGGAAAATAATAAGGCAGTCTTTCGCTACTTGGCTTTTGAATATTAAATTAAAGTTTTTTATATTATTGCAAATCTTAACTTTTCAAACCCGCCTCAAAATTTAATTTCGAGGCGGATTAAAATAAATTTTAATTTAATTGAAAT
>CAZHCP010000065.1:0-9168 GCA_964531015.1 uncultured Muribaculaceae bacterium | reverse complement strand
TTCGGAATTGTGCCTTTTATTATTATTTCGATTTTTTGATTTTTCCTGTTGATATAGTTTGATAAGTTGTTATATTTATCTTTTATTAATTCGGTAATTGAATATTTTTCTTTTTCGAGTTCGCTTAATTTAAACTCGTTTTTATATTTTATTATCAGATTATCTGCCATGTAATTCATATATTCGCAGGAAGTCAACAATTCTTCCAAAACGTTTTTTAATTCATTTTCGATTTTCCCGAATTTGTTTTTTAATATCAACTCTAATATTTGTATATTTGCTCTCATCGGATTTTTTAAATCGTGAGTAAGTATGTCGGTAAACGTTTCTTTTTGAATTTTGTTTTTTAATTCTTGCGTAATATCTTCTATTATTATTGAAAAGCCTTTAAGTTTTCCTTTTTTATCTTTTATTTTGCATATATGAATTTCAAGCGGAAGGGCGGTAAATTCTTTTGATTTGCCGTTAAATATAAGGCGGAAGCACAAATGATTATTGGCGGAATTTTTGAAATTTTCAAAATGTTCTTTTATTTCCAAGTTTTCGCAGTTTTGAGTAAGAATTTTCAAATTAAATTTGTTGTCCGTAAATGTATATTTTGAATTATGATATATAACATTAAAATTTTCATCGGTTACAATTATCTCATTGTTGCCGTATTTTGATATTTGCAAAAATACTTCAAGCAGTATTTCATCATCCTGCATAAGAAAATCAGATATTACCCGCATAACCCGTTCCGTTCTTTTCTTTTTCTTTTTAATTTTAATTATAATTTATATTATTATTATAATTTTTTTAATTACCCGCATGAGTATTTTTGAGGATATATTTTGCCAAAATTTGGAGGCGGGTGAAATTTTATTTGACAGGAAAAGAAATTTTAAAATTGCACCCTACCGGTTTCAAAGTCCTATCACACGGAAGAGGATTTAGGTGAGGGGTGATTTTAAATTCATAAAAATTTCAAATATTAGGAAAGAAAATAAACTTTTTAACCCGCCTCATTTTATAAACCGTTAATTTATTGCGTTATTTTAATAATTGTAAAACGGACTTAGCCCGAACGGACTTTAACTTTTTGCAACATTCCGTATTATTTCATGTTAGTAAAACTTTTTTTTGTTAAAATTATTAAAGTATTTATCAGTAGACAGGGGATATATATGAAAAATAAAATAATTATGTTCTGGTCGATAGTTCTTTTAACTGTCATTTCAATTGTAATTATTGCGGTTAAACCGATTCCGCTCGGTTTGGATTTGGTCGGAGGTTCAAGAATTGTTCTTGAAGCTCAAACTACCGAAACAATTTCAAAAATAACTCAGGATATGATGGACGGTTTAAAAGTTGCAATCGAAAGCAGGGTTAATGCCATCGGTGTTTCTGAAACAATGGTACAACAAATGGGTGAAAAAAGATTGTTGATTGAAATTCCGAATATTTCTAACCCGAAACTGGCAAGAGAATTTTTGGGCGAAACGGCTGAATTGGTCTTTAAAAAACCCGTTTTGAACGAGGACGGAGATACAATCGGCTGGGAACCGTCAGGACTTTCCGGTGAAGATCTCAACAAAGCCGCAGTCGGTACGGATAATGCCGGAAGATGGTTGATTACGCTGGAATTTAACGGTAAAGGTGCCGCTAAATTCGCAAAATTGACAAGAGAATTTAAAGGTTTCCCGATCGCCATTTATTTTAACGGCGACAGTATATCCGAACCCGTTGTTCAGCAGGAAATTACGGGCGGAAATGCACAAATTACCGGCGAATTTACTCATGATCAGGCTAAAAAAATTGTTGATTTATTAAATGCGGGTGCTCTTCCCGTTCCGGCGAAAATCGTTGAAGAAAACACCGTCGGACCTACGCTCGGTGCAGACAGTTTAAAGAAAAGCATGTTCGCAGGTATTGTAGGTTTGTCCGCAGTTATGTTATTTATGCTTTTCTGGTACAGAGTTCCCGGATTTATCGCAAATATTGCTTTAATGATTTACGCTTTAATAGTATTCGCAATATTTAAAATCGTTCCCGTTACTCTTACGCTTGCAGGTATTGCCGGATTTATTTTAAGTATAGGTATGGCGGTTGACGCAAATATTTTGATTTTTGAAAGAACAAAAGAAGAATTAAAAGCAGGCAGAACTCTTTTTACGGCAATAAACTCCGGATTTGACAGAGCATTTACGAGTATTTTTGACTCGAATATGTCTACAATAATAACCTGCGTAATCTTATATTTCTTAGGCTCAAACATCGTTAAAGGTTTTGCTTTGACTCTCGCAATCGGGGTTATAGTCAGCATGTTTACGGCAATTACCGTTACAAAGAACTTTATGCACTTAATGTTCGGCACCGGTCAACTTAAAAATCCCGCTTTGTTCGGCTTGCGTGAATGTGATATTAATGAAGCCTATGAAGCTGCCGAAACTCAAAGAGAAAAAGCTAAGTTTGGTGTATTGGATTAATTAAGGAGATTTTACAATGTCATACAGTGTTTTAAACACAAAGAAAATAATAGATGTTATTAAATACAGATGGATTTGGTTAACCTTATCCGTAGTTTTATTGCTCCCCGGAATTTTTTCAATGATTTATTCCGTATTCACAACCCCGACACATACTCCGTTGTTGGTCGGTATTGACTTTACGGGCGGAACGATTATTCAATATTCGGTTAAAAATGAAATTTCAACCGAAAATATCGCTCAAATAAGAGCAAAGTTGAATGAAAGCGATATTGAAAATCCCGTAATTCAGGTATTAAAACCGGTTGCCAATGAAGATTCGGAAATTAAAAATATTCTTTCAATAAGAACTCAATTCTCCGAAGACGGTCAAAACGAAAGCATAGACAAAGTTTCTCATATCGTAACGGAAGATTACCCCGAAGCACAAATCGTTCAGGTAAGTTCTGTCGGACCTTTACTCGGTAAACAATTGTTCGTAAATTCAATGATTGCCGTTGCTTTGGCATTGTTGGGAATTGTTATATACCTTACGTTAAGATTTCATTTTGAATTTGCTTTTGTTGCGTTTTTGGCTTTATTCCACGATGTATTGTTCGTAATCGGCGTATTCTCCATTTTGGGGCTTTTATACGGCGTTCATATCGACAGTTTATTCGTAACCGCAATTCTTACCGTTTTAGGGTTCAGCGTTCACGATACAATTGTTGTATTTGACAGAATAAGAGAAAATTTAAAATTCTACTCAAAGAAAGCAACTTATGACGATATCGTTAATGCCTCGGTAAACCAAACTTTGGCAAGAAGTATCAACACTTCGTTAACAACATTGATTACGTTGGGTGCGTTATATTTCTTTGGCGGAGTTACCACAAAAGATTTCGTTCTTGTTATGATTTTGGGTATTGCTATCGGTACTTATTCAAGTATTTTCTTCGCAAGTACTTTGGTTGCATTATGGAATGATATTTCCGTTGCTAAGAAAAATAAAAATGCGTAAGCGGGTTCGTTAGTATGACTGAAAAAAAATCATTATCGGAATTTGTCAGAGAAACAAGAGAAAAACTGGGATTATCGGCAATCGGTCTTGCTAAAAAATCAGGTTTGACGATTGAACAGGTTGAAGATATTGAAGCAGGTAAGGATTTATTCTTACCTGCTACTTTACGTCAAAAATTGGCAAAAGGTTTGAAGATTAATCCCGGCGAGCTGAAAAGTTATGAAAGAATTTTACTTGATTCTTACGATAATATTTCTCCAAATTATATTAATTCGGTAAAAACGGCTATTCTAAACGGCTGCGACGATAATTTAATTTGCCCCGTATGTCAGGCAAAGTTAATTACAAAGATTGTTCGATTGCCTGATTTGGAAGGAAATATTGCACTTCACCCGAAGGCATGGTGTTCAAAGTGTTCGTTCCAATTGAAATGAAATTGTTTTAAACGGTTATAAAAAAAGATTTTGCAAATTATGCAAAATCTTTTTTGTTATATTTGATTTTTAATTATTTGGCTTTCTTTGAATACAGTGTAATGCCTATGTTTATTAAAAGATAGTCTTGGTCAGGTTTATATAAAGAAACTCTGACTTCCGATATTGAAAGCAAATAGTTAAAGTCATTATTTAACCTTGTTAAAAAATCTCTCAAATTTTCATATTTGCCGATGAAAAAGAATTTCAAAGTGCAAACATTGTAAGTATCGCCGAAATCTCTTGCAATTCTGTCCGTATCAGGGTTCATTTGATATTCGATTGAACGAATAAATAAATTGCTTGCTTGCGATAATTGAATGATATCTTCAAACAAAGTACCGAAAAGACTCAGGTTATTGTTATTTTCACCTGAAATATCAGCCTGATAAATGCTTTTTATTGTTTGTAATTGCATTTCCTGATTTTTTTGAATTTCCTGTTCCTGATTGAATTTTTTTTCGGCTACTTCTCTTTCTTTTTCGATTTTAGCCATTTTGCTTTTTACGTTGTTATATTCATCATAAGACGAACCTATAATAGAGGTGATTAACACACCTGCTATTATAATTGCACCTATGATTATTGCCGGAATAATTATTGGAGATTTTTTATTCATAACTTCCTCTTTTTTATATAATTGGCGGTGGCGGAGTCATCGATTTTCTTTTGGAAGAAGATGACTTCCTTTTAACTGTTGTTTGTACCGGATTTTGAAGTACCGTATCATCAAAACTTACGCTTTGTTTAGATGTTTTTATTTCAAAAGAAAATGATGCATTTTGCTTATTTGAAGCAAAATCGTTTTGAGTGTTAACGGATAATTTTGAAAGCATTAAATCACCGTTCTTTTCACGCAAACTGTTAACAAATTCGTTAACGGATTCACTTGTTTGAGCTTCCCCTAAAATACCGATGCCACCGCTGGCATTTGTAACAAATTTTTTAATATAAATATTTTCGGGGATATCCGTAGATAATGCCTCGTAAGCATTAATTGTAGCTTCATTTTCGCTTATGATTTTTTCCAAAACCGGGAAAATATTTTTTTGTTTATTTTTTGCGAATGCTTCATATCTTTGTTTAAAATCTTTTGTTTTACGTTGAATTGATTTTTGCGTTTGTGCAATACTGTCCCGTTGATTATCCAAAAAGAATTTTACACCAAAACCGATAACCAGTGCAAATACGATTGCAACGGAAAGTACGAATATAATAAACGTATTAAAATCGGTTTCGTATCCGTTAATTTCTATAATATTTTTATTAATTCTGTCTTGGGGCAGTGCGTTAATATCAACAGGATAATCACCATAGCTTGCAACAGCCGCACCGACTGCTTCTATCGTCATGTATGAAATCATGTTTGCATCAATATTATCGCTGGACTCGGAAATATCAATGAATTGGTCGTTTGTGTTAACGCTTTTGTTTAAGAAATCGATTTCACCTTCAAACTGTATTCTTGAAGAAAGCAATTCCGAGTTAACTTCATCCGTTTCGCTTATTAATAATAAATTTTGCGAAGCACTTTTTGCTATATTTGTTTCAATTATTTTTGAGATTGTAGTATAAACTTCTTCCGTGGAAAAAGATTTAACGGCAAGGGGTTCTTCCGTGTAATCAGCAAGTTTTGTTCCTATAAGATTGAATGCACAACAGCTGTTCGGTGTTATTAAAATAACGGAAGTTTTATCTTCGCCCGTCAAATATTTGTTGAATTTTTCGCAATATTGAAGTGATTTTAAGAAAGAAGAATAAGAAGTATCAATTCTTTCCAAGTCGCATTGAAGACCGTCAAAAACTTCAATGATTGAGGAAACTGCTTTTTCCTGAAGTGCCGAATAAATAATATTCTTTTTTGAATGGTCTTTCGGCGAATCAATCATTGTATAAGATATAACAGGTTCATTTCTTTTGAATATATATAAATCTTCAATTTCGGACTGTAAATTTTCAATAATGTAAGGTTCTTCCGAAGCATTTGCAAGTGTGGTTATACCAAAATGTACGTTTGGCAAATTAAATGTTACGGAACAATCCTTTTGGTCTAAGCCCGCTTCTTCAAAAAGTTGTTCGATTACGTCGGGTAATTCTTCGTAGCTGATAAGCTCTTTGATTGCGTTATTATATTTTACGTTGCTTGAAGCGTATGTAATTACCGCTTTTGTTGCTTTATCAACACCGACAAGTTCTATAAAATTGTTTGCGGAAACCGATATCCCGACATGTGTTTTTTTCTTAAATAATTTTTCTAAGCCCATAATAAACCTGTATTTATGTTTTTAACTTTATATATATATTATAATATTTTATTATTCCCGTTTTGGCAATAAATTTAATGATGTATTTTTTATAAAAATTATATCATTTAATGTATAATAAAAAAAGTATGTAATATACCGAAACGGTGAAAAAAATGGAAGATTTTATATTTGGACGAAATAATGTGATTGAGTTGTTAAAAAGCGACTCACGAAAAGTAAGTAAAATTGTATTGATGAAGGGGATGAAGGATAATTCCAAAATTTCTCAAATTCTTGATTTTGCGAGGGAAAAAGGAATAATTTTTCAATTCTCGCCGAAAGAAAAATTTGCAAAATATTCAATGTATTCTCATCAGGGGGTAATTGCTTATGTTGCTCCGGTTACTTATGTTGAATTGGATGATTTTCTTGCAAAAGAAAACGAAAACGGGAAGTATAAAAGAGTTATAATAACCGACGGTGTCGAAGACCCGCATAATATGGGTTCGATTATCAGAACTGCGGTTTGTGCCGGGTTTGATGCAATAATTTTTCCTTCAAGAAGAAATACTACGATTAATGCAACGGTTGAAAAGGCATCGGCAGGTGCGGTTAACCGGATAGATTTAATTATGGTTAACAGCCTTGCGGCAACGATAACCCGACTGAAAGATATGAACTTTTGGATAATTGCAACCGATATAAAGTCAAATGATAATTATTATGACATTGATTATTGTAATATGAATTTTGCAATGGTTTTAGGGTCGGAAAAAGACGGCATTTCATCAACCGTTTTAAAATCTGCGGATTATAAAATAAAAATCCCGATGTTGAATGATTTTAATTCGTTAAATGTTGCAAATGCAGCGAGTATTATTATTTATGAATCCGTCAAACAATCAATGCAAAAAAATAATAATGTTGTATAATATTTTACTACGGGAGGCACTATGTCCGATAAAACAGATAATTTTTCATTTGAAGACGAAACATTGCAGGACGAAGAATTTTCAATGTCGGTTGAAAACGACGATAATGATATTGCCAATGCTATTGAAGAACCTAAATTGCCTGAAACTCAAAACAGTGCAATTGCCGACGACTCCGTTAAAATTTATTTGCAGCAAATCGGTAAAATCAAGCTGTTAAAAGCGGATGAAGAAGTTGAAGTCGCTAAAAGAATTAAAGAAACAAATTCCGAAGAAGCTAAAAAAATACTTGTTAATGCTAATTTACGCTTGGTTGTCAGTATCGCAAAAAAATATATAGGCAGAGGTCTTTCTTTTCTTGATCTTATTCAGGAAGGAAATATGGGCTTAATGCGTGCCGCAGAAAAATTTGATTATGCAAAAGGCTATAAGTTTTCAACTTATGCTACATGGTGGATACAACAGGCAATTACAAGAGCAATCGCCGATAAATCAAGATTGATAAGACTTCCCGTACACATGATTGAAACATTGAGCAAAATTAAGAAAATCTCAACCGATTTAACAATCGAAAACGGAGTTGCCCCAACAAAAGAAGAAATTGCTTATAAAATAGGGATGTCCGTTCAAAAACTGTCGGCATTGATTGAATCCGCACAAGGTACGGTCAGCATGGAATCCCCCGCAAACCAAAAAGACGATAACACAAAACTGTCTGATTTTATTGTTGATGAGGCAACTTTATCCCCCGATACGAAAGTTACTCAGGATAATTTGTTTCTTGACATAAAAAGAATGTTGAATCATTTAAGCGAAAAAGAACGCAACGTATTAATCATGCGTTACGGATTGGATGATAACGGTCAGAAAAAAACATTGGAAGAAATCGGAACATATTACGGAGTTTCTCGTGAACGTATCCGCCAAATCGAAAATCGTGCAATGAGCAAATTAAAAAAATTGTGTAGAAATAATAATATTACTAAAAATTTGAAAAATTATATATAAAAAAATTTTAATGTATATGTTATAATCTTTGCATAACAGGAGATAGAAAATTGAAAGATATTTCGTCAGATAAATTTGCAAGTGTTATAGCACGTATTTTGGATGATAAATTGGCTAAGGACATTAAAATATTAAATATTTCAAATGTATCAATGCTTGCCGATTACTTTGTTATTTGTTCTTCGGATACAAGTACGCAGGTTAAGGCATTGACAGGTTACGTCAGAGAAAAAGTTAAAGAACATTTTGAAAGAATACCGATAGGCGAAGAAAATGATTTGAAAAATCGTTGGAATTTGCTTGATTACGGCGATGTCGTTGTTCATATTCTTCATAAACAGGAAAGAGAAACATACGCAATCGAAAGATTTTGGAATCATGCTTTTTGTGTTGAAGAAGAAGAATGGATGAAAAAATCAGAAGAATATTCGGATTACATCAGGGAGTAAACATGAAAAAGTTTTTGATTAGCTCTCTGATTATAATTTCTGCGTTTTGGCAAAATTTTGCCTGTGCGGATGATTTTTCATCATTAGCAAATTTGACAAATGAACAAACCGCAAAATTATCGGAAATAAACAATTCTTTTAAAACAAAAAATAATGACTTGGAAAATCAAATTATGGTTTATTCCGACAAAATAAATCGTATAAAATCAATGCCTGATAAAACTCCGGAGCAAATTGCCCTGATGACGTCTGCTTTTGAAAATAATATTAATGCGATAAAAGAAAAACAACGTTTGTTGAAATCTTCAACGGAAAATTTATACAGGGAAGTGTTAACAACACAACAATATCAACAGTATCAGGCTCAACAATTACGCACCGAAAATGCATTTAGCGACTTTTTACGTAAATAAGGAGTAATAATATGAAAAAGATTTTTAAAAATTTATTTTTCGGACTAATCACTTTACTTGTTTTTGTCACTGTTTCAAATGCCGCTATATTATCGAATGCGGATATATACAGAAATACGACAAAGCTGAAAGAATTATACGATTATGATTTTTCAACATTTGTTAATAAATCCGAATTA
>CAZHCP010000064.1:0-9201 GCA_964531015.1 uncultured Muribaculaceae bacterium | reverse complement strand
CTGTATTTTTGTGTAAAATACCTTTAGAAACAGCTTTATCACATAATTTATATGCAACGGAAAGAGCTGATTTAATTGCTTCTTGGTCTTGTTCTTTGGCTTGGGCTAAAACAAGAACTTTTTTTACGGCGGTTTTAATCGCTGATTTGAAAGCCATATTTCTTTCGTGATTTCTTTCTGCCGTTAAAATTCTTTTTTTTGCCGATTTAATATTTGCCATGATTTGTTTGTTCCTTTCTAATTCAGTTTGCAATATCATCACAATCTGCTTAGAGGATTAGTGAGTATGTTTATTATATACTTTAAAGAAATAATGTAAACGGTATTATCGAAAAATATTACAAAAAATAAATTTTTTTGATTTGCCGGCAAAAAATAAATTTACGGTTTTTAAGTATAATGGAAATATGAGAAAACAAAATATTAGAAAAAATCAAATTTAGAAGTATGCAAATATCAAACTCACTTGTCGAACGAACAATAACGAAACAAAATCAAAACAATATTAATAAAAAAAATCAAAATACTCGGAACTTCGGACGGGGAATAAAAATTCCGACACCAAGGGAATTTACGAGAGCAATGATAGATCAAAATTCCCGTACGGCTACCGTAATGATTGAAAGTTGCGTAACAACGGGAAGGTCGGTTAACGCATATAAAAGAGGCGGTTTTGCCGAAACAAGGGAACGTTTTTGCGATGATGTCACTTCTGCCGTATTCTGGATGTTCGGTGTTGATATGTTTAATAAAGCCGGCAACATTCTGGGAAAACATTTGTTTCATTTACCCGTAACAAATTTTGATGTAGGAAAGGATGAGCTCAGAACACCGTTTGAAAATTGTTCCGCAAAATTAAAAGAACAATACGGTTCCAATTCGGAGCTTGCCAAAAAAACGATAAAAAAATTACAGGTATTTAAATTTTCAAAAGCAATAATTTCAACGATTTTGGCAACGGGTTTTGTCGGTTTTGCTTTACCGAAAATTAATCAGGCGGTAACCGAGAAAATGTTGCATTCAACGAAGAAAAAAACTCAAAATAAAAATATTTCACAAGATAATAATGTTCCCGTTAACAAAACAATAAATCCTTATGAAGGTTTTAAATCCGTTTCGTTTGCGGATTTCAGCAAAAGTATTTCCTCTCCGTCTGCTAAAAATCAAAGTTTTAAAGGTTTAAACGGGGTTGCTTATGCACTTGAACATAATAACCTGTTAAAACTGGTTACAAGCGACATCGGAATGCTTACCGGAAGAACCGTTACGGCAAGAAACAAAGATGAAGCAAGCGAATTTTTGTTCCGTGATTCGGTGTCAATGATATTTTATTATTTAACAACACCGTTTATATATAACGGATTAAGACATGCGACATCAAAAGCCGGAATGACGGCAATTGACCCCGTTGCTGCAAAAAGCATAACGGATAAAATGTGCAAACTATTCAAAAATGAAGCCGATAAGATAAATACGGATGAGTTTAGAAAGAAAACCATCGGGGTGTTGGATGAAGCAGGCAAAAATTTATTGAAAACTTTGCCTTTTAATTCCGATGTAATTTCGCTTTCGGAACTTTCAAAACATATAAAAGACGAAAATTTATTGGCAAAAGCAAAAAAAATGGCAGCAAACTTACAACCCGAACAAGCAGGTGTCGGTAAAGTTTTAACCAAACAGCAGGTTGCCGATGTGCTGAAAAACGGTTCTTTAAATACCCCCGAGTTTATGGGTGAAATATTTAAAACCAAATTTGGTGAAGATTTGCTGAACGAATATAAATATATACCGTTTAAAGACATCAAAAAGTTCAGAAATGAAATTGATACTTATGCAAATTCCGTAATCGAATACGCAAACAGGAAGAACAACGGTATTGTTACCAAAAAATTATTGGAACAATATTCCAAAAAAGGTTTTATATATACAAACGTGTTCCGTCTTGTCGGCATGGCGTTCTCGGCATTTATGCTTGCCGTTGTAATACCGAAAGTTCAATACGCATTAACGGCGAAAAGAACAGGCTCAAGTGCTGCTCCCGGTTTAAGAGCTTATGAAGAAGAACAAATGAAATAAACGGGAACGTAATTAAACACCCAAAACGGGCAGGCTTTCGTATTCTCCTATAATTTTGCCGTTAAAATCTTTGTTATCCGTTATTATTGCGTGTGCAAAGTACGCACCGATAATGGCTTCTATTTGTGCAATCGGCAACATATTAACGGGAATTTCACGCATATTATATTTTATTCTCAATGTATCCTGTAATGCTTTGCAATCAACGGGAGTGCGTTCACGGTACGCAAAATTATTGCCGAAAACCTGTTTTATGTTATCCGTATCAAACCTGAAAATATCAATGCCTTGTGAATTAATTTCTTTAAAATATTCACTTCCCCTCTGTGCAAATCTGTTTGTCCAATCATCACGATTAAGCATTTTTATGTTCAGATTAACCGTATCATAGGTTCTTGAATTATACTTCCATTTAGAACTTATCATAATTTGATTTTCGGGAATTGAAACCAAAATTACGGCATTCTTTTTTCCGGCAAAGTTGTCAATAAAATATTTAACATCGCTCATTGAAAACATTTTATCAAGCGTAATGATTTTTAAATCTTTATCCAAAACCGCAACGGCAGATTCAATTGTGCTTAATCCGCCCAAAGATATTCCTATAAATGTTATTTTGGAGTCTTTATCTTTTATAATGTTCATATATACAATTAATTATTTGATTTTATGATAATATTGTATTACGTTAATGCGTTATAATCAAACATAAAAATCAATTCGGAGAAATGTATGTTTAATGTTGATAAAGAAGAACTGATAAAGAAAATTGACAATCTTTCAAAACCTTCAATATTGGTTATCGGCGATATGGCAATTGATGAAATGATATACGGAACAACGGACAGAATGAGTCGTGAAGCTCCGGTTTTAATTCTCAGGCATTATGATACAAAAATAATATTGGGTGCGGCTTCTAACGCTGCAAACAATATTTCGGCATTAAACGGCGGAAAAGTCAGCGTTATCGGTACATACGGAAAAGATTATTATGCTTCGATTCTTTTGAATGCGTTTAAAAATTCCGGAATTAATACCGAATATATGGTTGAAGATGATATGCGTGCAACTACCGTTAAAACAAGGATTTCCGGTTCCTGTTCTCAATCCGTTACGCAACAAATTGTTCGTATTGACAGAGAAACACCCGAACCTTTATCTTCGGAAACGGAAGAAAAAATACTGAAACAAATGGAAATCGCAATTCCGAAACACGATGCGGTTATTTTGTCCGATTACAACATTGGTTTATTGACTGACGGCGTGATAAAAAAAGCAATAGAATTATGCAAGAAATATAATAAAATAATTGTTGTCGATTCTCAAAAAGCATTGGACAGATTTCAAGGTGTTACTTCGATGACCCCTAATCAACCCGACAGCGAAAAATTTGTGGGATTTTTTATCAAAGATAAAGTCACATTGGAAAAAGCCGGCAGTGAAATGTTGAAAAAAACGAATGCGGATTCGGTTTTAATAACTCTCGGCGGTGACGGTATGGCACTATTTGAAAAGGACGGAAATTTCGCCAAAATACCGGTTTTTAACAAAAAAGACGTTTTTGACGTTACGGGTGCGGGCGATACCGTTGTTGCAACATTTACTTTGGCTTTGGCAGCGGGCATGTCGAAAGTGCAGGCGGCTTTGCTCGGAAATTTGGCTGCAAGTATCGTTATTAAATATTTCGGTTGTGCAACAACTTCAATTCACGAATTGAAAGAAGTATTGTTAAATACGGATACCGAAAAATATTGTTTGAAAGTTTAGAGGTCTTGTTATGTTTAAAAAATTAAAAATTACCGATTATATAATAATTTTAATTATTTGTATATTGTGTATCGTTGGCGGTTTTGCCGTATTTAAAAAGAAAAATTTTTCAAATTTACCGATTGAAAAAGAAACAAAGATTACGTTTGAAGTTTTTTTCAGAGGCATAACAATAACCGATTCCGTATCTCCTTTTAAAATCGGTGACAATGCATTTATAACAATCAGAAACGTACCTTATACAAAATTAAAAATCGTTGCAATGGACGGTCGTCCCAGAATGACGTTAATTCCCGCCGATAATCAAAAAGGGTTTATAATTTCCGAAGATGTTGCAATGCCGAATTTGTACGATATTGTGGTGCGTTTGGAAGATAACGCCAAAAAAACGCCTGACGGTTATGTTGCGGGCGGAAATAAAATAAAAATGGGTATTCCGGTTGTTATTGAAGGTGAAAAATATAAATATTCCGGTATTATTTCCGGTGTTTATGAAGAAGAAAACGTTAATCAATAATGAAATTGTTAAATTCCGAAATTTTTAATTTATTTAATCGTTTGCTTGATATTGTTCAAAGCAAAACGGATATTATACGACGGCAAAGTTTTATTCTTTCAAATATCGATAAATTTATATTATTGTCGATAATTGCGACTTTTGTTGTTTCCGTCAATTTTTCAACGGGCATAATCGGGATTGTTTCTTTTATTTTTCCTTGCCTTGTCGTGTTGAAAGTTTTGACGACAAAAGGTGAAAAAATCGACTTGGAATTAAACAATTTCTTTTTGTTGTTATATTTGTTGATATGTTTAATAAGTAATTTTACTTCTTCAATGCTTGCTTCAAGTTTATACGGATATATGAAAACATTGATATATTTTGCGTTTTACTTTGCAATGTGTCAATTTTTAAAGAACAATAAAAAATATATATTTCCGATATTGCTTGTTATCGGCGGGCTTATTACATTTGAAGGAGTTGTCGGTTTATTTCAAAATTATAACGGTGTCGAACAAATAGCAACTTGGCAGGACGTAAGCTACGTAAACCCCGAGGATGTTTTAAAAAGAGTTTACGGAACGTTATTGCCGTATAATCCGAATTTGTATGCGGCATATATGATAGCGGGCATTCCTGCATTAATGGGGCTTTGTGCAATATTTTTTGAAAGAAGAAAGATTATCGGGGGGGGTATTTCGCTTTTTGCACTTGTACTTTCTGTGTATGCCGTATTTTTAAGCGGTTGCAGAGGGTCTTATATTGCTCTGTTCTTTATGTTTGTTGTTTTAATTTTTGCTTCTTACCAAATTGTATTTTCTGATTTAAAAATCGAGAAATTGAAAAATATTTGGAAAAACGTTGTAATGGCAGGTTTTGTGGGAGGTGTTACGTTCCTTGCCGTTAATCAAAGCATATTAAAACGAATATTATCAATTTTTATTTTGAGGGGAGATTCTTCAACTTCGTTCAGAATGAACGTATATAATTCGGCGATACAAATGTTTTGTGATAATCCCGTTTTCGGAATAGGAGTCGGAAATAAAGTTTTCAGAGAAATATACGGTTTGTATATGTTGTCGGGGTTTGACGCTTTGAGTTGTTATTGCGTATTCCTTGAAACAGCGGTTGAAAGCGGTATTTTTGCTTTAATCTTTTTCCTTTTGTTTTTGGGTGTTTTATTTGTATCGTTCGTTAAAGAGTTTGCAAAAGAAAAAGAATATAACAAAAAAATAATAATGTTGATTTCATTTATTGCGGTTTTTGCCGTTATGGTACACGGACTTGCTGACACCGTATTTTACAGACCGCAGGTACAGTATGTATTTTGGACAATGGCTGCAATTTTAACCGTTATGTTAAGAAACGATGATTGACAATAAATATTTTTTTTAATCTTCATTATTTTTGACTTTATTTTTTATTTTTATAATTGCAAAAATACTTGCGGCAACGGCAAGTCCTGCAATTGTTCCAAATGCGACCGCTTTTGTTTTTGTTGTTTTGGAAATTTTTGATAATATATTTTCCGATTTTTGATATTTTTTGTATAAATCCGTGTATTTATCAAAATCTTTCATTTCATCAACTTTAAAATGTTGTGTAATTCTTTGATTTGCTCTTGCGATTTCGTCAAGCTCATTAAAATCTTTTGTATGGAACATTAAAATACTTTGTTTTTCCTGACCGCAATCGGACATGTAATTTTTCATTGTCTTAATTACACTGTTTTCCGAATTATTTTTTATTAATTTATCCATGTTTTCGGCACGGAACAAGCGTATTTTATCCGATTTTTCACCTTCATTAAGAATATTCCCGAAGTTAAAACCGTCAGTATCAAAATCAATAACTTTATATTCTTTATTGCAGGTGTTTCCAATCCAATCCATTATTTTATCGGCTGCGTTTTTATCTTGCCCTTCAAACAGCATACATTTCTCGTTAACACCGTTAAATCTGTTTATGGAAGTAAGACTTCTTGTCAGTTTTTCATAATTGTTTTTGCCGTTCTCCGTTACGGCAGAAGAATCTTTGAAATGGCAAAGTTTGTTGTATAAGTTTTCCGACTTCTTTTTAAGATTTTCTTTTATTTGCGGTATTTTATTTTCTTCAAAAAGTTTACCGGCAAAACCGCCGATTGTTGCAGAGCTTCCAAAACCCAAAATTGTTTTTAAAACAGGGGTTCCTTTTCTTTTTTCTTCTTTTTTAGTGATAACGACTTCATCTTTCGGAATTGCGGTAACTTTCGTTTCAACAATCGGTTGTTTTTGCGTCATATACTTATTTAATAAATTTGTTGAAACGTTAATTGTTAAATTTATGTTCTCGCTCATTTTTTCCTCAATTCTAATCGTTATTATTAAATTTGTTACCTTCCTATTTACTTAAAAACGGGGAAAAAATTTTTTGCGTTTTTTGATAAATTTAATAGGATGAAAGTTTTGAATTATTTTAAAGTATCTTTATAAGTCAATGTATGTTTTTGGAAAAAATATTTTGTAAATTTTTCTTTACAAGTTTAGTTTTTTTGTTCAAAAAAATTTTGTTTGTATTTTAAAAGAACAAGAGAGCTTAAATTATACAATCATGGAAAAAAGTTAAAATACATGTAAATCAATAATTGAGGTAAAAAGAATGGAAATTATATCTGCTGATTTTAACAAAACCCAAAGACCCGGTTTAAAATCCGTAAATAAAAAAGTTATTAATTCCGCACGCAAATATGAAGGGAAAAATCAATATATAATTTCGAATACTTACTATAAACCCAAAACTTGTAATATTTTAGAAAATTATGAATTTGCCAAAGCTGTTTTTAAAAGAAATATAAAACAAGGAACAGGGATTTTCGGTAATAATTCCAACATCGAAGAATTAATGCAAAATGATAAAATAAGAAGAAATGTTGTCAGATTTTTCAGTGAATATACAAAAGAAGAAATTGAGAAAATTGACAAAAAGAAAATGCAAACACCTGAAGAACTGAACCGGAGAGAAGTGCTTGAAGAAGTCAGTAACTTTTTTGGAGAGTTTTTGGACGTATGGCCTGAATCTGAATTATCAAATGATAATTATTATGAAATATATCCGAAACAAGTTGCATTCGGTGGCAGTTTAAGTCCTGCTGATGAAAAAAAATACAAAAATATAGTACACTTTTTTTCTCTCGTCTGTTCGGGGATTTCGGCTTCTTGGGGAGAAGGGGCAATTGCCGGTGCTGATACACCTTATATAAGAGTGGCACAGCTTTTAATGTTTATAATTTTAAAAGTAAAAATGGGGGTTCCGCCTATACCGTCTGTTGAATATATGACAAAAGAAATGTACAGCGGTTATGTGCTTGGGGTAAGAGGTGCGGAATTTGTAATATCCCTGCTCGGAATAGGCGGGCATGTCGTTTCAGTTGTTTCGGGAACAAGTTTAGAAACCGGAGGCACTTCCGATAAAGCAATTACGGCAGGCGTCAGAAGTGTAAACGGTACATTAAGCGGATTAATTACCGAAAAAATGGGCAGGGGTTATATAAAAAGAGTTAAAGAAAATAAAATGACATTTAAAGAACAAAGCCAAGATCTGCTTATTTATCTTGGGCAAATGGCATTTTATAATTCCCCGGATAAAAAAAATGTTGGAATTGACTTAACAGATGCTCAAAATGCAGAGCTTATTCAAAAAGCGATTCTTAATATGCCAAAAAAGATCTAAAAAATATAAGTTTTGCAATTAATGTACTAAAAGATACAAGCGATATTGCATTGAAATTATTTGTAGTTAATTGTTGTCGTAAGATATATGCAAATAAAGACACAATAAAAACAGCCGATGAAGAAATTTACATGAAAATTTTAAAAGAAAGCTTAGAAGAAACAATATTTCAAAGTGTATTTGATGTTATCGGAAATGAACTTGTACTTGAAAGTATTAAACAAACTTCGCAAAACAAGGTTACAACATTAAAACAAGCATTAAGAGATTGTCCCGAAATATACAAAACTTTTATTAATAAAGAACATGAATTTTTTGAAAGTTTGGATATAAATATAATGAATTCAAATAATTTTGCCAAACAATTTCAAAATAAAACTTTCATAAAAAATTTAAAAATATTTATAGAACAATCAACAAGAGATATTATAAATGAATATAGAGCAAAGAAAAATGAAGAACAAGAAATAAAAAAATAATATTACAACTTTTCCCAAAAAAGACACAAGTTATTATTTATGATAAAATTAATGTATAAACAATGGAGTCAATTATGAAAATTAGTCCTGCCGGGAATAATTTAATAAAAAGTAATTTAATTAAGCATCCTCAATTGAAATTTCGAAATGAAGTAAAATTTGGGGAGTATAAAAATAAAATTGATGAATGTAAAAAAAAGAAAAATAAATTTAATTCTGACTGCAAAAAAATAATTAATGAATATGAAAATAAGCTTAATGATAATCATTTTAGAAGATTAATGGTATTTATTTTTTTTAGTTTAGCATTTTCAATTTCTTCGTACGAAAGTGTTTCTAAAAAATTAACTGATTTAACAAAAACTCAAAAAGCCTGTGAAATAGCAAAATGGGCAACAAAAGTTTCGTTAGGTTCCGGGTTGCTTGTCTTTGCGGACATATTATGCTGTTGTGATTTACTAAAAATAGTAAAAAAACAAACAAAAGCAGCTCCTGTTCAAAATAATATAAATAACTTAAATTACAAATCTGATGTTTTTGCGGATTTTGATATACTAACTGCTACAACCATTAATAAATAAAACAATGGAGTCTGTTATGAAAATTAGTCCTGCCGGGAATAATTTAATAAAAAATAATTTAATTAAAAATCCTCAATTGAAATCAAGTAAC
>CAZHCP010000063.1:0-9624 GCA_964531015.1 uncultured Muribaculaceae bacterium | reverse complement strand
AAAAAAAGAGGGCTAAAAGCCCTACTGTCTGGAATTAAGAATAGTTGGAAGTATGAAAAAGATAATTATATATAACAAAATAAATGCCTTTATTACAATTCGCCACTTGGCTTATAAAAAATCAGCCGGTTGGCTAATTTTTTTATCGGTTATTAAATGTTTATAATACACTTAATCGTTAAAGCCTTGTCAATTCTCATTTTTTGAGTTTGCAAAAATTAAAAAAAATACCTGTTGACAAATAAACTTTTCTATTTCATAATGTATATATAAGATTAAGTGTAGTTAAAACACTTTAACAAAATCCACAAGGAGGTAAATATGAAAATTAATTCAATTACTAATTACGGACAAGTTTCAAGAAACTTAAATTTTAAACATACCGCAGTTCCGTATCCGGAATATGAAAACGCTTACGGAAAAAATAACAATGATGTTAATGTTGTTGAAAGCTTTGTTCAAAAAGTTGCAGAATTGTTTTCACCCAAAGTTTCAAAAGAAGCTAATGCAATAAAACAAGAAATCGACTATATTTATTCTGATTCACAAATTACTCCTAAGCAAGCACTTCTTTCCGTTATTGCTTAGGAGTCGGTTTCGTCCTTAACCCAAAATTTTCTTAAATTCCACTGTCCTATTGTCAGTATAAATATAAAAACAAATAAAATATACGCAACGGCAGAGGCTTTCCCCGTATCGAACGTTTCAAAAGCACAATTATAAAGCCAATATACAAGAACATTTGTTGCATTTCCGGGCCCGCCTTGCGTCATTAAGTAAATCAGGTCGAAAACCTGAAAAGAACTTATTGTCGTAATTAACATCACAAAAAGAATTGTCGGGCTTAATTGCGGTATCGTTATGTAAAAAAATGTTTTTATGTCCGTTGCACCGTCCGTTTTTGCCGCTTCAAACATTTGTGCGTTTATTTGTGAAAATCCCGATAAAAAAATAACCATGTTATAGCCGATTAACTTCCATACGGATACGAATATTAACACGGGAAGTGCAGTTTCTCTCGAATAAAGCCAATTTATATTTGTCTTGAATACCCCGTTAATAAAGCCTATATTGGGGTCAAAAAACCATTGCCATATCATTGCAATTACAATCATTGGAGTTATAAACGGAATAAAATATGCCGTTTTAAAAAATTCTTTTCCTTTAATTTTTTCGTTTACGATACTTGCAAGCACAAGCGGAATTATTGTTCCGAATACGGTTACGGAAAGTGCATACACTATTGTATTTTTTAAAATAAACCAAAATTCTTTTGAATTAAAAAGTTCAATATAATTATCAAGGGCAACAAATCGTATTTCGTTTAACAAATTCCAATTGCAAAAACTTAACAAAAAAGAAAATACGGAAGGAATAAAAATAAAAATCAAACATCCTAAAAATGCAGGTAATATAAAGATTAAAGGATGTTTTAAATTATTTTTTTTATTTTTTTCCGATTGTAAATTATTTTTCATTTTGCAAATACTCTTTTTGTTTTTTATAATATGAGTATAATATTATTTTAAATTTACAACAAGGATATTTCTATGATAAAAACAACGGATTTCAGTGCATTCGGCAAAAACGACATAAGAGGAATATACGGGGAAGGCGTTACGGAAGAACTTTTTTATTATGTCGGTAAGGGGTTTGTAAGGTATATTCAGGAAAAAACGGGGTTAGAACCGGAAGATATTTGGATTACTTTATCAAGAGATGCACGTTTGCATTCTGAATCCTTGGCAAAAGTATTAACAAAAGGTGTTGTTCACATGGGAGCAAACATTGTAAATTTGGATTTGGTTCCGACTCCTTTGGGGTATTATTCCGAATTCGCATCGTTCCCCGAAAATATATGTAAAGATATTAAAATATCCGCCGCAATGATTGTTACGGCTTCCCATAATCCATCGGAATATAACGGTTTGAAAATGACCTTTAACAAGGCAACATTGGGAGAAAAAGAACTCAGTGAAATAAAAGAACAAACCGTTGTTCAGATGGCGAGTGATATGACGGCGAGAAAGCATGGCGAATCAAGGTTATATAACATAATTCCTCAATATATCGACACGGTTTCTCTTCAATTCCCGAATGCGGGCAACGGAATAAAAGTCGTTGTTGATTGTGCCAACGGTACGGCGGGAGTTGTTGCTCCGAAACTGTATTCGGAAATCGGCTGTGAAGTTATTGAGTTATACTCCGAACCCGACGGTCATTTTCCTAATCATCACCCCAATCCGAGTGATTTAACGACATTAGAGGATTTAAGAAAAAAAGTTTTGGAAACAAAAGCAGATATAGGTATTGCCTTTGACGGGGATTCCGACAGGCTCGGCGTTGTTGATTCGGACGGTAATATTTTAACGGGTGACAAGTTATTATATATATATGCTCAGGATATTGTTAAAAATTTGGTTATAAGAGGTGAAAAACCTGCCGTTATTTCGGAAGTAAAATGTTCACAGGTCTTATATGACGAAATAAATAAGCTCGGCGGTAACGCAATTATGGCAAAAACGGGTCACGGTTACATAAAATCCAAAATGAAAGAAGTAAATGCCATTTTGGCGGGTGAAATGTCCGGACACATGTTCTTTAAAGACAGATATTACGGATTTGACGATGCGGTTTATGCCGGTTGCAGAGTAATTGAAATCATTGCAAAAAATAAATTAAAAGATAAATCCTTCAAGTTATCGAATTTATTGGAACCTTTTAATGCCGTTGTCACGTTGGACGAAGTAAGGCATAAATGCCCGAATGACTTAAAAAAGCCGGTTTTGGAAGAAGTGACAAATTCAATAAGAAATGACAATAGCCTGTTTGGTACAAAAATAAATGATATAGTTACGTTAGACGGTTTGCGAATAATGTTTCCGGACGGTTTTGCTTTAATCAGACAAAGTAATACAGAGCCCGTATTTACTTTAAGATTTGAAGCAAAAACAAAGGAGAAAGCGGAACATTATAAATCCGTTATGATAAATCTTTTGGATAATGCAATAAACAAATATTCGGACAGCGAGGAAAAATGAAGTCATCATTAATATCAAAAATTGTAGTTTTATTATGTATTTTGTGTCTTGGAGTCGGATTTTTTTCAATTGACAAAAACAAGCCGTATGAAGACAGTACTAATTCAGCTTCAAAAAAATCAATTGTGCCGGTATCAGCAAACAAAATTGCCGTAATGGAACTTGAAGGAACGATTGTTTCTTCTTACGAAAGCGGATTTTTTGCGAAAGAAACGACAGCGGGTTCTGTTTTAAAGCAGTTATCAATGTTGCAAAAAAACGATAAAATCAAAGGATTGATACTCAAAATAAATTCACCCGGCGGCACGGTCGGAATGTCACAAAATATTTATAATCAATTAATGAAATTAAGAGAGAAAATGCCCGTTGTTGTTTCGTTTGACGATATTGCCGCAAGCGGAGGTTATTATATTGCTTCGGCGGCTGACAGGATTGTTTCGCAGGAAGGCACAATGACGGGGAGCATAGGTGTTATATTTTCGTTTATTGATTATCATAATTTATTAACGGAAAAACTTTCGGTTGATAATGTTGTTATCAAGAGCGGGAAATATAAAGACATTGCATCGGGGGCAAGAAAAATGACCGATGATGAAAAAGTTTTAATGCAGGAATTGGTGGATGATTCTTATTCTCAATTTTTATCTGCAATAATAAACGGCAGAGTAAACAGAAGTGATAAATACAGCGTTGCCAAAACGGAATTGAAAGATGATGTTTTAAGGCATTATGCGGACGGAAGGGTTTTTACCGGCAGACAAGCAAAAATGTTGGGTTTTGTTGATGTTTTGGGAGATATGGACACTGCTAAAACAATGATTGAGAAAATGGCACAGGAAAAATTCAACAATAAACTTCCTGCGGAATTGGTTACGACATCATCGGTAAAAAGCACGTTAAACGATTATTTTTTGAGTTTTTCGGAATATAATTCAAAATCGGGAATAAAAATAACCGATATTGTACCGAAAAGTATGATTTTAAGCAGAAGGCCTTTATATTTATGGGAATAACAACTGATAATTTTTTTGAAAACATATACAGCGTAATATTTTCGCCGAAAGAATTTTTCGAGAGAAAAGATATTGAAATTTCGGTTAGAGAAGCAATCGGGGTTGTAGTTTTGGTTTCGACCGTTTATAAACTTTCGCTCGGGATTGCAAACAAGTCGATAATTGAGCCGTTTTTTATATTTTCCTTAATTTTCGGAGTTCTCGGCTCTGTTATAATGTGGTTTCTCACCGCTTTATTTTTTGAATATATTGCAAAAATATTTGATAAAGGAAACAAGTTAAAAGAAATATTGTTTTTCGGTTCGTTTGCAACCGTACCTTACATATTTTTTATACCGTCAAATTTATTGAAAAATGCGGGGGAAGTAGGATATGTTATTGCAATTATAATTGAATTGTTTTTGTATTCTTTAATTATTTTATATTATGCTTATGCTTTGAAAGCCGTGTATAATTTGACATTGTCACGTTCTTTCATGTTAATTTTACTTCCGTTTATAAGCTCCGTTTTTGCCTCAAATTGGCTAATTTCTTTTATTCTAAAAATGCGTTATATTTTTTCATTATAGAGAAACGGGAAAATGAAGAAAATCTTATTTGTATTATTAATTATGTTTTTTGGGGCAATAAGTACATTTGCCGTTACGTTAAGTGAAAAAATCGGAAATATAGAAAATAATTTATTCGGTTATGAATACGGTAATGAAAGTGACCAAAAGCGAATTGAACGAATAGAAGAACATTTATACGGAAATATAAAAACGGGAAAACTCGAAAAGAGAGTTGAAACCGTACAGAACAATATCGGTTTGTTAAGTCCCGACGAATCGTTAAAACAAGCGAAAACCGCACAAAAAAATACGACAGGAAATAACGTATCCGCACCAACGGAAAAAGAAAATTTAACGGTTGAGTATCCGATTGTCGACAAAATGGAAAAAGAATTATTCGGCACTTCGTATAAAACCGAAGATATTTATAACAGGTTAAATCGTTTGGAAATGCAGGTTTTTAATAAAACAAGCAATGCCGCTTTGAATGAACGAACCGAAAAACTTGCGAATGTTGTTTTGCCACACGGAAATCATCCGAAAGATTCTTACGGAACGGGTCTGAACGGGGATTATTCGCAGACGCATTCTTTTGAAGGTGTGGACGATAACACAATGTCATTTCATTTGGCGGTTATAGAACAGGATTTGTTAAAAAGTTCTTACGATAATGACAATATAGCAAACCGTTTAACAAGATTGGAAAATATTTTGTTTAAGAAATCGTATCAAACGGATAATGATATTAACAGAATGCAAAGAATAATCGTTGCTTATGAAGCTAAACAAAAAAGTTATAAATACGAAAATAACAGAAAAATGCAAAATATGGCAACAATGTCGCAATTAGGCGGATTTTTGCTGATGTTGCTGGCTATCCTGTTGTAAGTCTTTTTTTAAGATATCCATATCTTCAAAAACTTCGGATTCGTTTATGGGCGTAAATATTGTCGTATTTTGTCGTTCGGGTACGGCGTTGTTTTTTCTGATTTGTGTCACGGCAAGTTCACCTGCTTTGTTTCCGGCACTGTATCCGAGCATTGAAGAAGCAATAAACATTACGCCTCTTGCCACATACCAAACGGCTCTTGTTAATTTGCTTTTCCCTGTAAAATTTTTTTCGAGGGATTCTAATTTTTTTTCCGCAAGTTTTTCAACACCCCACATTACGGAAATGGCACTTGCCTGAGATACGCCCGTTTTAACTTTATCGTCGGATTTTAGGGTATTGCGAATACCCGAGGCAATAATAAGCGGATAAACACATTCTTTTAAAGCCCCTGCCGTATGCTCCAAAAAAGTCTTTTTTGCCCCAAGCAAAGGCGTTGAAGCAGGCACCTTTTGGGCTATGGCGTCAATCGTTCTTACCGTTTGTATAACCCCGATACCTTTTTTAAATATATTATCTTCTTTTTCACCGTAAACAAAATTACGTGCTGCAAAATATCCGCAGGATACTCCGTTTGGCATTGATTTCTTCCTTACTGATAACCTGTTTATATAAAAACATTTTGCGTTCAGAAATTTACAAAAAAATAAATATTATTTAATAAAGTTTACAAAAGGTTATATAAATATTAAATTTAAGATAAAATAAAACAATAATAGTTTAGGGGGATTGAAAAACATGAAAGACAAAACATTTTTGATGATTCCGGGACCTACACCCGTGCCGGAGAGAGTACTGTTAGAAATTGCAAAACACCCGATGGGGCACAGAAGCAGTGAATTTTCCAAAATATTGGAATCCGTATATTCCGATTTGAAGTATGTTTTTCAAACCGAAAATGACGTAATTGTATATACTGCAAGCGGTACAGGGGCAATGGATGCTGCTTTATCGAACTTGATAAATCCCGGAGATAAGGTTTTATCGCTTGTTATAGGAAATTTCGGACAAAGATGGGCTAAAATCGCAAAAAATTTGGGAGCAGAAGTTGATACAATCGAAGTTGAACCCGGTAATGCAATTAATCCTGAAGATTTGAAAAATAAATTGGCTCAGGACGTTAACAAAGAAATTAAATTGGTAACGTTAACCCACAATGAAACTTCAACCGGTGTTACAAACGATATAAAAACATTGGTTAAATTAATAAGAGAGCATGGTGCTTTATCCGTTGTTGACGGTGTTACGAGTATCGGTGCAATAGAATGCAAAATGGATGAATGGGGTATTGACGTATTGGTATCCGGTTCGCAAAAAGGATTTATGATTCCTCCCGGTTTATCTTTCCTTGCGGCAAGCGAAAGAGCATGGGAAGTTCAAAGAAAATGCATTCGTCCCGATTTCTATTTCAATTGGGAAACGAACAGAAAATCCGTTATCGCAAATTCAACGGCATTTACTCCCGCAGTAAGCCTGATAGCAGGTCTTAAAGTCGCTCTTGAAATGATGAAAGAAGAAGGTCTTGATAACATTACCGCTCGTCATACAAAAATAGCTTCTGCTTTAAGAGAAGGTATTAAAGCTATCGGATTAAAATTATTCGTAACCGATGAAAAATATGCAAGTAATTCAATTACGGCAGTATATCCTCCCGAAAATATTTCGGTTCCCGATATAAGAAAAGTATTGAAAAAAGATTATGATATTGTCGTTGCAAACGGTCAAAACCAATTAAAAGACAAAATTTTCAGAATGGGAACGTTAGGTTTCGTTTCCGAAAGAGATGCAATCACGGCAATCGGTGCATTGGAAGCAACATTATATAAATTGGGTCATAAATTTGAACTCGGCAAAGGTGTTGCTGCTGTTATAGAACATTTAAAATAATAAGGGGTTACGATGAAAGTATTAATTACCGATAAAATAAACGAAGCGGCAGGCAAAATATTGGATGGCGTTGCCGATGTGGATTTTCTTCCTACTATGAGTGAAGATGAGCTTTGTGAAAAAATCAAAGATTACGATGCTTTAATGATTAGAAGTCAAACAAAAGTTACAAAAAAAATCCTTGAAGCCGGTAAAAATTTAAAAATTGTCGGCAGAGCCGGCGTGGGTGTTGATAACGTTGATATCGAAGCCGCAACGCAAAACGGCATAATTGTCGTAAATTCGCCGGACGGAAATACAAATGCCGCTGCCGAACACACTTTGGCTTTAATGCTTGCAATGTCAAGAAATATTCCCGCAGCCGCTTGTTCAACAAAAGAAGGTAAATGGGAACGTTCAAAATTCACGGGTGTTGAAGTATTCGGCAAAACGCTCGGTATTATCGGTTTCGGTAAAATCGGAAGTCACGTTGCAAACGTAGCAATTGCGTTAGGAATGAAAGTCGTTGTTTCAGACCCCTATACAACAAAAGAAACCGTTGAAAAAATCGGTGCAAAATATGTTTCAAATTTGGATGAATTTTGGGGCTTGTGCGATTACATAACAATTCATACTCCCAAAACAAAAGAAACAACATCGTTGATAAACAGAAATACTTTAAACAGAATGAAAAAAGGCGTAAGAATTATCAACTGTGCAAGAGGCGGAATTATTGACGAAAGTGCATTAAAAGAAGCATTGGAATCGGGACAGGTTCAAGCTGCCGCAATTGATGTTTTTGAAACGGAACCCGACGTAACATTATCTCCTTTATATAAATGTGAAGGAAATATTGTTATGACACCGCATTTGGGTGCAAGTACAAAAGAAGCCCAGTTTAACGTTGCAATAGATGTTGCGGAACAAATTAAAGAAGTTTTAACGGGCGGAAGTGCAAAAGCCGCAATAAATATTCCGGCTTTAAAATCCGATATTTTAAAACCCGTTAAAGAATATATGCAATTGGCGGAAAATATAGGTGAACTCGCAAGACAATTGGCAAAAGGTAATTTGAAGAATATTAACATTAACGTAAACGGTAATTTATCCGAATTAAACGTTGCACCTTTGGAAGTTGCCGTTCAAAAAGGTGTATTTTCTTCAAGCGTTGAAGGTGTAAATTTTGTTAATGCTCCTTTAATTGCAAAGAAACGAGGAATTAACGTAACAACTTCAAAATCTCAAAAAGATTGCACTTTTATCGGTTCAATTTCGGTAACATTGACAACGGATATCGGAGAAAATACGGTTACGGGTGCATTGATAGCAAAGAATATGCCGAGAATAGTCAGAATTGACGATTACAATATGAGTATAGAAGCAGAAAAACATATTTTAATCGTTCCTCACGACAACAAACCGGCTATGGTTGCAAAAGTTGCTGCCGTTATCGGTGAAAATAATATTAATATCAACAGAATGCAGGTTGCTCAAAAATCAAATCAAAAAGATAATATATCAATTATGATTATTACCATTGATAAAGATGTTGATGATGTCACGATGGATAAAATCAACAAAATAGACGGTATTAATAATGCACAATATATTAAATTAAATACTTAATTTTTTACTCTTTAATTTCACGGTTGCCGAAGGGCAACCGTTTTTTTATGTAAAAACAGTAGTTAAAAATGTGAAAATAAGTTATAATTATTGCTGTAATTGGTAGAATAGGAGAATAATATGTCATTTTTTGAAAAATGTCAAAACTCCTTGCAAAAACTGTTTGCAACGGTTGCATTGGTTTTATTTGCAGGAGTTCCTGCGTTTGCGGGGGAAGCAAATCTTGTTGTACCTAAAATTGAAGGTGATAATTACCGATTAATAGTCATCGGTATAATTGTTTCGATTTTAGGCGTAATATGGGGACTTATTGCTTTTAACGGCGTAAAAAAAATACAGGCTCACAAAAGTATGATTTTAATCGGTAATACGATTTTTGAAACCTGTAAAACATACTTAATTCAACAAGGTAAATTTTTAATAGGACTCGAAATTTTAATCGCTCTTTGCATTGCGTTCTATTTCGGATTTTTACAGGAAATGAATTGTAAAAACGTATTGATTATATTGGCGGCTTCCGTCATCGGTATTTTAGGTTCATACGGTGTTGCATGGTTTGGTATCAGAATGAACACATTGGCAAATGCAAGAACTTCTTTTACCGCACTCAGAAATAAACCGCTCGATATATTAAATAT
>CAZHCP010000062.1:0-9740 GCA_964531015.1 uncultured Muribaculaceae bacterium | reverse complement strand
AAATGAAAATATATTTGACGGATTAAAGATTGGAATGGAATATGTATTTCACAATTCTCAAATTCTATTATTGCAAATTTATCTTGCGATTTTTTGTTTGTTAATGCTTGCCTACCCAATGTTAATGCCGATTTACACGGTTGAAGTATTGAAAAGCAATGCACATATACTGGGTTATCTCATGGGTGCGGTTGGTGTCGGTTCTTTGATTACATCATTGATTCTTTCTTCCAAAACTACAATTAACGGAATGAAAAAAATTTTATATGTAGGGTGTTTATCTGTATGCTTGGCATATATTACTTTGGGGTTTGTTAATAATATTCATTTAACAATGGTTGTTATGTTTTTTGTCGGAGTTGGTTTGACGTGTGTAACATCTCCTCAAAATATCCTTTTACAAAATATTGTAGACGAGGAAAAACGAGGAAGGGTAATGAGTATAAATACTTTGTGTTATATGGGCACAATTTCAGTAAGCAGTTATTTTTGTGGAATTTTGGCTCATTATTTTGGTATAAAGGATACATTCATAATCTTAGGAATAATTATGTTAGTAATCGGCAGTTTTTTAAGTTATAAATTGTCAAAATTTAGTTATGGCAAATAGTCTGTTTCAATAAATAAATTTTGCAACAACAAATGTTTAGGTAACCATATACTGTTATTTGCGGATTTTGATAATTAAACTTCCTGTCCCAAATCATCAAACTGACTGTCTTTTTACAAAAAAATTCTAAGATTGTATTCCAACCTCCACCATTTTGAAAAACGAGCTCGAAAGACCTCGTTTTTGTTGCAATGATTTGATTTCAAGAGTTTGAGGATTTTTGACAAAATAGCAAAGTGTGAGGTTTGCCCCCGAAAGTCCATTTTTTCTAAATTAGCGATTTGAACGATTGGTTCAAACGCTTTTTTATTGTTATTATTACATTTTCGCCGTCATAAGAAAAGTTTGAACATAGCATTTTTAAAAGTTCATGTTTTTTGAGTTGTTTAACCGAGAGCAAAGCGTATCGGATGTTTTGAAAAGTTCAAACAGGTTTTCGGAATATTTCAAAAGTTCAACGCTTACTTTTGTATAAGCATCCCAGAACTGTACTCGAAAAAAATTAATTTTACATTGCAGGTATTAAATATAAAATTGAAGATATATTTTTAATCAACAAAATTTTGGAGGAAATAAAATCCCCCGTCATAATGCTTACTCATTCGCCTGATAAGTTTTACAAAATACCGGACAGCGTAAATTTGATATTTGCGGGATATTCCCACGGAAGTCAGGTCACCATATCTGACTCCGGATGGAAAAGAAACGAAATAAAATTAGTTTAATAACTTTGTAATCATATAAAAAACTTTTATTTTCCCCAAAAACATATATCTGCGGGTTGTGTCTTGAATGCCGGCGATTAAAAGGAAATCGTTTAGTTTTTTTTGTAACAATTAACAATAAAGATATTGTGTAAAACATTTAAAAAAGTTAATATTATTTAAGTGAGAAAGTTTAAAATTAAGGTTAGAAAAATGATAGCGGATAAAATAAATGAACCGAAAGATTTAAAAAATTGTTCTTTAAATGAATTAAAACAATTGGCTGATGAGATAAGAAATTTAATTATTAAAAAAGTAAACACAACGGGCGGGCATTTAGGCTCTAATTTAGGCATTGTAGAAACAACAATCGCTCTTCACTATGTCTTTAATTCACCTGTTGATAAAATTGTATTTGATGTTTCTCATCAGTGTTACCCTCATAAAATTTTGACGGGACGAAAAGAAGGCTTTATAAGCCCCGAAAATTATTTAAAATATACCGGTTATACGGCTCCGGAAGAAAGCGTGCATGACCTTTTCAAGGTGGGGCATACGTCAACCTCGGTAAGTTTGGCATTGGGCGTTGCAAAAGCAAGAGATTTAAAAGGTGAAAATTATAATGTTATTGCGTTAATCGGCGACGGTTCTTTAAGTGGCGGAGAAGCTCTTGAAGGATTGGATAATGCTGCCGTATCAGGTACAAATATAATTATTATCGTAAATGATAACGATATGTCCATTGCCGAAAACCACGGCGGTTTGTATTCGAATTTGAAAGAGTTAAGAGATACAAACGGAAAATCACAAAATAATTTCTTTAAGTCATTGGGCTTTGATTATTACTATGTTGAAAACGGAAACAGCATTGAAAGCATGATTGAAACCTTAAAAATCGTAAAGGACATAAATCATCCGGTTGTTGTTCATGTTCGCACTCAAAAAGGTAAGGGCTGTGAAATTGCCGAAAAACAAAAAGAGCGTTTTCACTGGATTGTTCCGGGTGAACTTGATGAAAAACCCGAAACGGAACAAAATGTTGTTGAAGTTGAAACATATAATTCAATTACGAATAATATAATATCCGAAGAAGCAAAAAAAGATAAAACCGTAATTGCCGTACAAGCGGCAACCCCGGGGGTATTCGGTTTTACAAAAGAGTTTAGAGAAAAACTCGCTAAACAATATGTTGATGTCGGAATAGCGGAAGAACATGCCGTTGCTTATTGTTCGGCTATTGCAAAACAAGGCGGAAAGCCGATTTTGTCGATAATGAGTTCCTTTTTGCAAAGAACTTACGACCAAATTTCACAGGATTTATGCTTGAACAACTCGCCTTTGACAATGTTGGTTCATTGGGGCGGAATATCCGCTGCCGATTGTACGCATTTGGGTTCTTTTGATATTCCGTTTTTGAGCAATATCCCGAACATTGTATATCTTGCACCAACCTGCAAAGAAGAATATGTTTCAATGTTAAAATGGTCTTTGGCACAAACCTCTTACCCCGTTGCAATAAGAGTTCCGTTTGATAACGTTATTGTTTCGGGAAAAGTTGATAATACGGATTATTCAAAACTTAATAAATTTGAAATAACGCAAAACGGTTCGCAAGTTGCAATAATCGGCTTGGGTACTTTTTACAAAAAAGCTGTTGCGTTGAAAGAATATATTAAGTCTAATACAAGTATTAATGCAACCGTAATCAATCCGAAATTTATAACAGGCATTGATGAAGATTTGTTAAATGACTTAAAAGACAATCATAAGGTTGTAATTACGTTAGAGGACGGAGTTTTATCGGGCGGTTTCGGCGAAAAAATTTCTCGATATTACGCAAGCTCCGATATGAAGGTATTAAATTACGGTGCAAAAAAAGAATTTACCGACAGAGTGCCTTTGGCGGAATTGTATAAACGTTATCGTCTGACAAACGAACAAATAACGGAAGATTTAAAAAAGATAATTTAAAAAGGAGGAAGTATGATGAAAAAATTTTTAAGTGTAGCATTACTGTTTGGAATGTTGGTTTCGTTAAGTCCTTGTTATGCCGAATCCACACACGGTAAAGACGGGGAAGTATCCGGCAAAAGCGTTGGAGCTGCTGTTTGTTCTTTATTGATTTGGCCGGGAATAGGACAGGCAATTAACAAACAATCAAAAGAAAAGAACGTGACTCATGCAGTTTTGGGTTTGACCGGTGTTTTCAGATTATGGTCATTCTATGATGCATTGGTTGACCGTGAAGGCGGAGTTTGGCACAACAGAATTTAGTTAATGCGATTGTAAAACTAAAAATTGTCAAAATAAAAACGGAACTCAAATTTGAATATTTTTGTTCCGTTTTATTTTGTAAAAGTTTTTGAAAACAAACAGAAATCCGTGTCTTGCAAAATTGTCGCCACAGCCCGACAGCCCGACAGTGCTACGGTTTTATTCGTAAATTGCAAGCAAATCGTTTTCCTGCAACACCGTGTTGCCTCTTGGAACTATTGTTTCTCCGTCACGCTTTATCATTGCTATTAAACAATTATTCGGCAATGTTAAATCTTTTATTTGTTTGTTATACCATTTATGTTTTTTATCAATTGTAATTTCTTTTAAAATAATGTCATCTCCGACGGTTGTTGTCGGTAAACTTAAAATAACGATATCCCCGACCAAAATTTTGGTATTTCCTCTCGGTACGACTTTTTCATTATTCCTTCTTATTGTCAATACAAGTGAGCCTTTCGGGAATTTAATATCTTTAATTTCTTTGTTTGCCCATATATTATCTTCATTAATTTCAATTTTCATTAATTTAATTGCAAATTCTTCCTGATAATCGTTAAATGTCTTTTTAACATCGGCGAAATCGTCAATCATGTTTGTTTTTTGAGCAATATAGGGAAGAAGTGTTCCCTGGAAAGCGACCGATAAAATTGATATTAAGAATACGAGGTGGAATAAATCGAAATCCAAATTACAGCCGGAATTAATGGCAATAATTGCAAATACGATTGAAGCAACGCCTCTTAAACCAGCCCAGGAAACAACCAAACACTGTCCCAAACTTGCTCTGAACGGTAATAACATCAAAAAGATTGTTAAAGGTCTTGCAATAAACGTTAAGAAAAGGAAAATTAAAATTCCTGATGTAAAAAGCGGAGGCAGTTTACTCGGGAATGATAACAAACCGAGCGTAAAGAAAATTGCAATTTGGCTTAAATTTGTAATTCCGTCAAAGAAGTTAACAAGTGCCAACTTATTTTTAATTCTTGCATTACCTAAAATAATACCCAAGAAATAAACGGACAGGAAGGGGTTTCCGCTGTAAAATTCGGGCAGAGCATAAGCACAAAGAACAAGTGCAATTACAAATAACGTATCGTTACCTTCCGCAATGATTTTCGTTTTTTCAAAAACGGCGGTTGCAAATTTTGCAATAACAACACCGGTTAAAATACCCAAAAGCATTTGTTTTAAGAATAAAATCAAAACGAAATTAACGCTTTGACCCTGCAACAGGGTAATTGCCAAAATAACAAGTATATATGACATCGGGTCATTACTACCGCTTTCGATTTCCAAAAGCGGAGCGGTGTTATCTTTTAAATTTAAGTTTTTGGATTTTAAAATTGAAAATACGGAAGCCGCATCGGTAGAACTTATAACGGCACCGATTAAGAAGCTTTCCAAGAAATCAACATTTAATATGTAATGACAAAAAACGCAGGTAAACGCTGCCGTTGCAAAAACTCCGAGCGTTGATAAAACAGCTGCTTTATATATGATAGGTTTTGCAGTACGCCATTTTGTACAAAAACCTCCGTAAAAAATGATAAAGCCCAAGGCTATCGAACACATTTCTTTTGTAATTGTAAAATCTTCGTAATTTATCTTAAAAATTCCGTCACTTCCGCACAACATACCGAGTGCCATAAAAAACAAAAGTGAAGGTATCCCAAGACCCTTGATAAATTTATTTGTAAAAATTGCAAATAAAATAACCAGTGAAAATAACATTAAAGCGTAAAACATCAATTAATCCCTTAAAAAATATACTCCCGTTCAAGGATTCGAACCTCGATAGTAACATCCAGAGTGTTACGTCCTGCCATTAGACGAAACGGGAATATCCTTAATTATTATAATACAAATAAAAAATAAAATCTATTTTATTTTTTTCAAAGAAGAAATAAAATTAAAATGTTCTACATCTCCGTCAACTTTTGTAAGAAAGATTTGGCAATCTTTTTCATCGGCATTAATCGGCGGAAGTTGAGAAAGTTCGGCTTCGTAATAATTCGTATCATTTCTGCTTGTAAGCGAAATTCTGTTTGCAAGACTGTTTAACGAGAAATTTCTTAAAAATCCCGCAAAACCTTTGTTTTTGTTGCTGAACTTTGTATAAATTCTCAAAATCGCATCGCTGTTTTCAAGATTATAACAACCTACAATATATGCACTTAATTGGTCGGAATATGATTTTATTTTTAATAATTCAACTTTGTTGTCTTTTAATTTCAAATCGCCTGTAATTTTATCAAAATTGCCGTCAGGGATGTTAACCAAGTCGGAAAATGTTGAAGGACCAAGCATTGCAATCGGATTTCTGAACAGTGAAGCAAATTTCAGCACATATTCAACGAGTCCGATTTTTTCAATCGTACCGTTATTGATGATAAATTTTATAAATCCGTTTAATTTAAGCGTACTATCCGTGTTTATGCTGATTATACCGCTTGCTTTGCCCATAATTTCACGTTTAAGATTTAAAATTGAAGAGGACATAATATCAGCATCAACATCTTTTATGCCCAACTTTAAATTATATTTTTGATTTCGCAAATCGCATTCGACATCTGCGGAAGAAATACCTTCGGCGATGTCAAAACGGTTTGATTTCAACTTGAATATACCGTCTTTATTCAGTGACATTTTTGCTTCAATGTTGCCGAAATTTATTTCTTTGTAGTTCCCTTTTATAATTTTGACGATACATTCTTCAATAATCAAATTTGATAAATCAAAAGTTTGTATATTTTCGTTGTTTTCGTTTTCCGTATCTTCAATATTTGCGTATGCTTGTTTTATATCCTGCTCCGATTGAACGGGGGCGGTAACGGATTGCATTATTTTTTCAACGTCAATGTTGTCAATGGAAAGCGAGGTATTTTTTATTGTAATCGGAAATATTATCTCATTCAGAATATTGCCTTTAAACTCATAAGAAGCACGCTTATATTTCCCGTTTGCAACAATTTTTATAAGTTCTTTGTTTGTTTTAATCGAACCTTCTTTCAAAAACATTCTTTGAGAAGGAATTAATATTTTTTCGGCAAAAAGATTACCTTTTATTTTGGGAACATCATGCCTGTCTATATATTCCATGTTGCCGTAGAACGTGCCTTTTTTAAATAATTTTTGACCGATAAGTACGTTTAAAAATTCACTCGGCAAGGGGCGGGGGATGTCAAAGCCCAAATTTAAAATTTTTCCGTCGGGAATATTAACATCACCGTTAAGAGTTAAAATCGGTTTTATTCCTTTTGATTGTTTTGTCAGTTCTTTTGCAATATAGTAATTTATCGTTTCTATGTTTAAGTTGTTTCCGTTAACGTGAAGGATGGCTTTTAACGCTCTGTCGTAATTAACGGGACTCAAAGAAGCACCTTCTATTAAAATATCGTCACCCTTTGCAATTTTTCCCGCCATTGTAACGTTTATGTCATTGTTAACGGAATTTATGAGAATTTGAGCTTTACTTTTTCCCGTCAGTTCCATTTTAATTCCGGCGACTTTGGAAAGATAATTTTTGGTAAAATCGTTCGTTAAAGTTGCAATCATTGTAATATCGGTCTTTATTGAAGATAAATAATCGTCAACCGTGCCGGAAAATTCAAATTCGTTTTCTTTTTTGTTTGCATAAAAACCTTTAAAATTTTCAAGTTTTAAATTCTTTTCATCAAGCGGAATTTGCCCCTGTGATATATAAAAAGGAAGATTATTTAAGTCTTTTATTTCAGCCGAAAGCCTGTTAACGTTAATATTTCCGTCAATTTTATCTTTGAAAATTTTAATATTAAAATCAACATCTCCGTTTATGTTGTTTAAAATTGCCGTGACATCATTAATATTATTTTCGATTATATTTGTTTGAAGAAATTTGATAATATCGGGGATAAAAAATCGTTTTGCATATATTTCCAAATCGAAACCGTCTTTTTTATTGGCAAAAGCGTTAAAAAATATTTTTGAATGATTTAAAATAAGCGGACAATCTTTGATTAAAAGTCGTTTGTTGCCGATAATTACCTTGTTGTCATCCCGGATTGCAACGTGAATATTGTTGTTATTTTTTGATATATCCGCATCAAAGTTAAAATGAACAAAACGGTCGGATTTGTTTGAATTATTCACCCCCATATTTTTTGCGGTTAATTTAAGTTCCGTTTTATCATCAAGGTTGTATAAAAATAAACCGTCTTTTAAATATAAAATTGAATCGTAAAAGTCTATATCGAATGAATTTGAGGAATTTTCGTTATTTGAATTTCCCTCAGGCAAAAATTTTATAAGTTTGTTGAAATCAACAAACACATATTTTGCACCGAATTTAAGAATTTTAATTTTTTGTTTAAAAATTTCATTAAAATCAAAAGCCGTTTTAAGTTTATTTATGTTTATAACCGGTAATTGATTATCCGACATTGAAAATTCGTCAATGCTGAATTTTATGACAGATGAAAAACCCGTAACAAGCTTCGGATTTACGATATTGACGTTTAATCCGGTGTACTTATTAACGGCTTTTTCCGAAAAAGAAATTACGTATTTATTGCTTACCAATGCGGGAATAAAAACAGTATATGTCGCAAGCAGAAACGTAATTGCTACAACAAAACCGAAAAATAAATTTTTAGAAAATCTTTTCTTTGATATCATCATAATAACTCCATGATATAATAAAGATTATGAAAAAGTTATTAATTTTTATATCAATTATCATATTATTTTTTCAAAATGTCGCAAATGCCGAAGTTCAATTCTTTTCGGAAGGTAAAAAATTCGGCGGGAAAGATGAAACCGGAACGGTTGTTATTAAGCCGATATACAATAAAATCATCAGATTGGGCGATAAAGCATTTATTGTTCAAAGAAAAAATAAATTCGGTATAATAAACGAAAACGGAGAAATAATTGTTCCGTTGAAATATCGAATAGCAGAGCGTGTTTTGGGTAAATATGCAAAATTGGGCAACCACGGCGACTACGGTTTGTATGACGAAAACGGTTTTGCCGTTATTCCGCCCGTTTATGATTCAATTGATTTGCTCTTTGGCGGAATGTTGTTAACATATAAAAACTACAAGTTCGGTGTATCGGATTTTGAAGGAAACGTAATAATTCGTAACGAACTTGATGATTTATACATGCCAAAACCGAATATAATGCGGTTGCAATATAAAGGCGAATGGTATGAAATAGAACAGGTTAACAAGGAAACTCTGACCTTGCCTGCGGATGTAAAAACGGTTGCCGAAAACAGTGATTTCAAAGTTACGAACCTTGTTGTAAACACCGGTGTGGTATCCGGATATTCGGTATTAACATTTTCCGATTATTTGATAAAATTAATATCATCAATATCACCCGCACATGAAAAAACAATTGATGAACTGATGTTAACGCAGGGTGCGGAAACGGTATCAATACTTATAAAAATGTCATGGTTGCCGAAATATCCGTACGTATTCGCAAGAAATTATTACGGTTATGTAAGAAATCCGAATAACGGTCCGTTAACTTCGGTAAGAAATAAATTGATAAAAAAAATAAAATGATATAGAATATAAAAAGATGCGGAGAGGTGTCCGAGCGGCTTAAGGTGCAAATCTCGAAAATTTGTGAGGCGGCAACGCCTCCGAGGGTTCAAATCCCTCTCTCTCCGCCATTTTTATTTTTTAGAACACGAAGGACAATGTTAAAAGCCAACAATTCCCCCGTTATTAAACCCGCCGAAGATATTATTATATCTTTGACAACTTATCCTCCTCGAATTAAAACCGTAGAACAAACAATAAAAACATTGCTTAATCAAACATTTGAATATAAAAAGATTGTATTAATCCTGAAAAATAATGATTTTCCAAACAGAGAAAAGGATTTGCCGGACAGTTTGAAAAAATTGATAGGGGATAAATTTGAATTTTTATGGGTATCAGATGATTTGCGTTCGTATTCAAAATTAATTCCGACTTTACATGAATATCCGGAAGATATAATCGTGACTGTTGATGACGATATGCTCTACGAAAAAGATTGGCTTGAATAATTATATAAAGCATACACGAAAAATCCCGCTCTGATACATACTCATCGGGCACACAGAATTACATTTGAAAACAAAAAGACAATTAAACCGTATAAAAAATGGGATT
>CAZHCP010000061.1:0-9828 GCA_964531015.1 uncultured Muribaculaceae bacterium | reverse complement strand
TGACAGGCTCGATCATGCACGTTATCGCGCATGCGCTTGCTAAAAATGCGCTTTTCCTTTGCGCCGGCGCGATCATATATAAAACCGGACGCACCAACGTCGATGAGTTGACGGGAATCGGTAAACGTATGCCCGTCACGATGGGTTGCTTTACGGTTGCGTCGCTTTCGCTCATAGGAATCCCGCCCATGGCAGGCTTCGTTTCGAAATGGTCGCTCGCTCTCGGCGGCGCGTCGATGGATATGGGTGTGTTTGACGTGCTTGTGCCCGTCTGCTTGATCATATCTGCGCTTTTTACAGCCGGATACTTGTTCGTACCCGTTATAAACGCTTTCTTCCCCGGTCGTGATTTCGCCCCCGAAAAGAAAGACGAAGCACCTCTTTCAATGACAATTCCAATGATAATTTTCTGCGCGTTGTCCGTCATCGTCGGCGTCCTCGGCGGACCGATCACAAGTGCGATCGAAGCTGTTGTCGCCCCTCTTATTTAAGCTATGAACGAATACTTTCTTTTGTTACCGATAGTGATCCCGCTCGTCGGCGGAATCGTTTTGTGGTTTTGCTATAATAAGGTAAGCGAAACGTTACGTAATATCATAACCGAAACGGTTATGGTACTCAATGCCGTCGTTACGTGGATGCTTGTCCTTGAACGCCCGGAAGGAGCACTTTATCTGTTTTCCTTTACGGATGCTCTCCCGATAGTGCTCAGGCTTGACGGTCTCGGCTGTTTCTTTGCCGCGATGACCTCGACGCTTGCCGTTTTTGTGACATTCTATGCGTTTTTCTATATGAAAAACGAAGATCACAAGCATATGTTTTATACGTTCTTCGTCCTTACTTTCGCCGCAACCGGCGGAGTCAGCATGGCGGGAAATCTCATAACGCTTTATTTCTTTTATGAAATGCTTACGATGGCAACAATACCGCTCGTTATGCATGGATGCAAAAAGAAAGATGTTCGCGCAGGATATATATACGCGGCGTATCAGCTCGGAGGAGCGGCGTTTGCTTTTGTGGGCATCGTAGTTCTTACGTCTTACGTAGGCTCGCCGGATTTCACGCTCGGCGGCGTGCTTGAGCTTGTTTCGGCTGGAGATCCCGTTATAAATGTGATCTTTTTGTTTATCCTGCTCGGGTTCGGCGTCAAATCGTGTATTTTCCCGTTTTATCATTGGCTTCCCATCGCTTCCGTCGCGCCCACTCCCGTTACGGCATTGCTTCATTCCGTTGCGGTTGTAAAAGCCGGTGTGTTTGCGGTGATGAGAACTGTGTATTATGTGTTCGGAGAAGGTCTTGTTGCTGAATTTTGGTCGGGTAAGGTCGGGCTCGCACTCGCAATGTTTACTTCCGTTTTCGCCGCCGTCTTGGCGGTTAAAGAGCGTCATTTCAAACGCAGACTTGCGTATTCGACGGTTTCAAATCTTTCGTATATCTTGACAGGCGTGCTGCTTTGCACAAGAGCCGGACTTGCCGCTGCGATTTGCCATATGCTCTTTCACGCGCTTATCAAGATGAACGCGTTCCTTGCAGCAGGTTCATTTATGCACAGCACGGGAAAAGCGTATGTTTACGAGCTTGACGGTATTGGCTATAAAATGCCCGTCACGTTTGTTTGCTACGCGGTTTCCGCCCTCGCCCTGACAGGTATTCCGCTTACGTCGGGATTCGTTTCCAAATGGCAGCTTGTCACTTCAGCTGTCGAATCCGGAAACGGTTGGGGTGTTGTCGCTGTTGCGTCCTTGCTCATTTCCGCGTTCATCTGCGCGGTTTACTCGATTACACCGGCTGTTCGCGCGTTTTTGCCCGTGAAGGGCGAAACCAAAGCCGACGGCAAAGAGGTTGTCGGTATGTGTATCCCGATGGTGATATTTGCTTTGGCGAATGTTGTTTTGGGCGTTTCTGCAGGCGGAATAGTTGATATTTGCCGCGCAATTGCGTCCGGAATTATGTAAAAAGGGGGGCTGAACATGAGTTTTTTACTGTTGATGGCGGTGATTTTGCCGCTTTTGTTCGCTCCCGTGGCGTATTTTGTCGCTAAACGAAACTTACACTGCGCGTATGCAATCACACTTGCTTCGGCAATTGCCGAAACTTCGCTTTTCGCGTATCTTTTCTTTACAAATACCGAGCTTTCGATCACGATAGGAAGCGCGCCTGCGCTTTTTGCCCTCGCGTCGGACGGATTCCGCTCGCTTTACGCACTCATCGCGTCTTTTATGTGGAGTGTTACAACAGCGCTTCTGCCCGAATATTTGAAACATTACAAAAATCGCGAGCGTCTTTTGTTCTTCTGGCTGGTCACCTTCGCGGCAACGCTCGGCGTTTTCCTTTCGACAAACCTCGCAACGACGTTTATTTTCTTTGAGATCGTTTCGTTCGCGTCCTTCGTTTGGGTTCTGCACGACGAAACCGAAGACGCGCTCTCGGCTTCGAAAACTTACCTTGCAACCGCGATCTTCGGTGGTATGCTGATGCTTCTCGGACTTGTGTTCCTTTACGAGCATACGGGAACTTTGGCAATTGCGGAAATTTCCGAGGCGGTTGCCGATATGCCTCAAACATCGAAATTTATATCGGGACTTTTGTTGCTTTTCGGCTTCGCCGCTAAAGCAGGTATGATACCGCTTCATATCTGGCTCCCGAAAGCTCATCCCGTTGCGCCTGCGCCTGCGTCCGCGCTTCTTTCGGGTGTGCTTACCAAGGTCGGCATCTACGGAATCGTTGTCGTAAGCGTGACGATGTTTTATGCAAACGCCAAATGGGGTGCGATGCTGATGATATTCGGTGTTGCAACGCTCTTGGTAGGCGCGTTTTTGGCGCTTGTTTCCGTCAATCTCAAGCGAACGCTCGCGTGCTCCTCGATGTCGCAGATCGGATTCATTGTCACGGGCATTGCGGCTGCGTCGGTTTTGGGCGAACACAATTCCTACGCCGCCACGGGCGTGGTGCTGTATATGCTCAATCATTCCATGATGAAGCTCATCCTGTTCTCTGCGGCAGGTGTGCTTTATATGAACCTGCACAAGCTTGACTTGAACTCTATTCGCGGTTGGGGACGCGGGAAACCGCTGTTCTGCATCGCGTTCCTCATCGGCGGAGTGGGTCTTGCCGGAATACCCGGTACGGGTGGCTACATCGCTAAAACTCTAATCCACGAAGCGATACTCGAATGCTCCGGCGAGCTTGTTTTTGCGAAAGCGGCTGAGATACTGTTCCTCATCGGCGGCGGATGTACGCTCGCGTATATGACAAAGCTGTTTGTGATACTTTTCATCGAAAAGCCCGAAAATGCAACCGGAACACATCAGTCAAAGCGATATGAAAACCCGATCACGGCGACGGCACTTGCCGCGTCTTGCGTTCCCGTATTGTTCACCGGAATCCCTGCCGTCTCGGAGTATATCGGCAAAAAATGCGCTGTTTTCGTTGGTGGCGAAGGTGCGGTCGGAGTTGATTTTTTCGGGCTTGAGTGCCTTTCCGGAGCCGCATATACGATCCTCATCGGCATTGCGGTCTATTTCCTGTTCGTCCGCACGGTTACAAAGCGCAAAAACGAATACGTCAACATTTTGCCGACTTGGCTCGACCTCGAAAAGTCCGTTTATGTGCCCGTTATCAAAGGTCTGACTGCGGCGCTCACATTTGTTGCGCGCTTCTTCGGTGAGAATGTTGTGTCCGGTGCGATTTATCGCTTCGCAAAGGCGAGCCTTTTGTTCGTCGCGCATGTCCTTGCGGACTTGCTTGATGCGATCGTCTACTTGGCGAAGCGAACGATCTTCCGTGCGTCGGATGCGAAGCGTTTACTCGAAAAAGAAAACAATGATGTCAAGCGTCATCCGATACGCGATTCGCTCAGAACCGAAGTTACGATACTCTCGTCCGGTATTACGGACAACTTCTCTTACGCGCTTATCGTAACTGCGATCGGCGTCTGCGTGATAATCTTTGCAATCATCCTCGCAATCTGATAAAGCGTAAAACAAAAATCCCCCGCCGTGTTGTCGGGGGATTTTTTCGGTTAAATTTTATGCAAACGGATTTTCCGAGGGGTAAAGCACGCCTGCCGGATGGTTGTACGCGATGTCTTTCACGCCGAGATACTTGAATACCTCGAAAAGCGCTTTGCCGTGATGCCCGAAAGCGACGGCACCGTGATGCGGATAACGCTTTTCGACCAAAACGTGACGGTAGAAACGTCCCATTTCGGGAATCGCGAATACGCCGATGCCTCCGAAAGAGCAGGGATCGACCGGCAGAACCTCGCCGTTCGCGATGTATGCTTTGAGCTGTCCTTCCGCGTTGCTTTGCAGACGGAAGAAAGTGATTTTTCCGGGTTTTATCGAGCCCTCAATTGTTCCGCGAGTGATGTCCGGCTCGCTGTTCGGTTCAAGCGAACGCTTCATAATGAGCTGATACTTCATCGTCGGCTCGTTTATTAAGCAAGCGGGAGTATTTCCGCAGTGGAAGCCCATGAAGGTTTCGTTAAGTTTGTAGCCCTTGATGTGTGCGTCGTACATATCCTTAGGAACGGTGTTGTTTATGTCAAGAAGCGTTACCGCCGAGCCTGAAACGCACACGCCTATGTATTCGGAAAGCGCGCCGTAAATGTCAACCTCGCAGGCAACGGGAATTCCGCGCGAGGTCAAACGCGAGTTGACGTAACAGGGGCAGAATTTGAATTCCGTTTGGAACGAAGGCCAACATTTGTTTGCAAACGCAACATACTTGCGGCTTCCGCGATGTGTATCTGCCCAGTCGAGAAGCGTGCATTCGTATTGTGCAAGACGGGGAAGAATTCCCTCCATTGAAGGCGAAACGGTCAGCTCTGATTTCATGTCCTCAATGATGGCGGGAATGCGTGCATCGCCCTCGTGCTGTCTGTATGCGACGAGTAGGTCAAGCTCGGAATTTTCTTCGATCTCAACTCCGAGATCGAAAAGCGGTTTGATAGGGGCGTTGCAGGCAAGGAAATCCTGCGGACGTGGACCGAATGTGATTATTTTCAAATCCGAAACGCCGATGAGAGCTGTTGCAACGGGAACGAAATCTGCAATCAAATCGGCAACCTCGCCGGCATCACCGACAGGATTTTCAGGAATGAACGCTCGAAGATTGCGTAGTCCGAGATTGTAGGAGCAGTTCAGAATACCGCAGTATGCGTCTCCTCTCTCGGAGGTGAGCACGCCGACGTTTTCTTCCGCTGCCGCGCAGTACATAACGGGACCGTCAAAGTGCTTGGCGATAAGCGTTTCGGGCGTTTCGGGGCCGAAATTTCCGAGAAAAACCACAAGCGCATTGCATCCTGCGGATTTGACTTCGTCAACAGCACGAAGCATATCGCATTCGGACTCAACCGTTACGGAGCAGTTGTATATCTCGCCGTACTTTTTTCCATATTCGGCAACAACTGCGGCGCGTCTCTTTTCAGAAAGTGTGATTACGAAGCAGTCTCGTGAAACGGAAATGATTCCAAGCTTAATTTCGGGGATGTTTGTCATAAAAATACCAACCTTTGTCTTATTTTTTACAAAAAACGGCGCGTACAAAGCGTACGCGCCGTTTTAGATTAAACTATTTTAAGAAAAGCAAGAACGGAAATTACGATGCCGGCAAGGCAGTAAATGTCAATCACTCCTCCGACCAAGCGAAGAACCCATCCGATCACAGCTCCGAGAAGCGGAATCCAACCGGTGATAAATCCTGCAATACCGATTACAACACCGGCAATCGCACCGATTACAAGGTATATGATGATGGCTACAATCAGACCGACCGAATCTTTAGCTCTGTAACTTACGGGAAAATATTTTCTAAGCATAAGAACCTCCTTGGAAAGAAATAAATCTTCTGTTTATAATATTATACCTTTCTTTTTCGTATGTCAAGAAGAAAAATATTTTTTTGAAAATCTCAAGCGAAAATCCGTGCTTTACAAAATGTAAGTAATGTGATAAAATAATTTGGTACGGTTAATGCCGATATGTCTGCCCGTAGCTCAGCAGGATAGAGCAGCAGACTCCGACTCTGCAGGTCGTGCGTTCGAATCGCATCGGGCAGGAAAAAGAAAACCGCAAAATCACGCTTGATTTTGCGGTTTTTGCTTTTTAGTGCTGTTCGGTTTCACCGAGGTAGCGTTCGAGCCAGATTACGCCCGTGTCAAAAGCCTCGTAGAAGCCTTTTTTGACGTCCTGCTTGACGATTTTCATGCTTTCTTTTGTTGAAAGCAATTGAACGACGATCATATCCGGGACCTCGTGCCCCAGCTCGACTTTTGTTGTCATAATAACAAAAAGAAGCACATAACTATCGTCCATGTTTCCGTAATAAATCGTGTTGCCCTCACGAACGAGAGGCTTGTCTTTATATATAAGATACTTACCGTTAACTTTGCTTGCCATATACACTCCGTTCCGCCGTCCTGAAACGGCATTTTATCAATTCATATCTATTGTATAATAAAAGCGACGTTTTGTCAAGCGTGGGACGAAGGAATAAAAAACATTGTGTTTGTTTTTGCTTATTAAAGGCTACATCTTGAAAACGATGCCGGCGACGGCACCGATTATGATGAAAAAGATCGGATGTGCCTTTTTCCAAAGCAGAAAAACAGCGAGGATGACGGCGGCAAGCGCAAGCACCTTAAAGTCAACGGCGGAGCAAAAGCCCGATATTGAAGAAAAATCAATCCCGTTCGGGAAGAACGCGAGCTTGGCAACGGACAGCCCCGCCGCGGTCACCATTGCGGTTGATGCGGGGCGAAGCATTTTGAAGGTGCCCTCTGTGATTGGGGACGACCTGTATTTGTTCATGAAACGCGCGATTATGACAATCGTGATGAAAGAGGGGAGAACAAGACCAATAGTTGCGGCAAGGGAACCGAGTATGCCTTGAACGCTGAAGCCTACGTAAGTTGCCATATTTACGCCGATGGGACCGGGCGTGGATTCCGAGATGGCGATCATGTTGAGGACGTCGGTATGGGTGAACCAGCCTGTTTTGTCCGCGATGTCGTAGAGGAAGGGGAGCGTCGCGAGACCACCGCCGACGGCGAGAAGTCCCGTGAGAAAAAATTCAACGAAAAGCCTGATGAGTACGGAAAAAGACATTAAATCACGCACCTTTCTTAGCTTTGATGAAGGACGAGACGAAGCCTATCAGCGCAACGGCAAGCACCGTTATATATGTGTCGATGATGCCGGTGACGGCGAGGATAAGCACGACGACGTACACGACGAGCGAAAATTTGTCTTTTACGGCTTTTTTGATGAGTTTGTACACGGAGGTTCCGATCAGGACGCAAACAGCGGCACGAATGCCGACGAGTGCATGCTGTACGGCTTCGATCTCGGCGAAATTCGAAATCAGAGCCGCAATCAGGGTGATTGTTATCAGCGATGGTAGAACGACACCGAGCGTGGCGAACACGGAGCCGATAGAGCCTCTTTTTTTGTATCCGACGAAAGTTGCGGTGTTGACGGCTATTGCGCCTGGAGTGCACTGCGCGATCGAAAAACAGTCGAGGATTTCGTCCTCGGTGACAAATCCGCGTCGCTCTATCAGCTCGCGTTGAAGCATCGGCAACATTGCATAACCGCCGCCAAACGAGAAAAGTCCGATTTTGAAAAATGAGCAAAAAAGCTGAATGAGTTCTGACATAAGTTGATTTTATACTTTCTTTGCATCTCCGAAATAGATACATTTTTCCGGAACTATGATTTTGATCGCGCGGTTTAGATTTTTCACTTCAACAGAAGTGTATGTACCGCCGAATTCACCGTCCGTCGTCCACGGTATCGGTTCGTCGCAGGTTATTTTCAGGCAATCCGTCGAAAACTGATACGAAACAAAATCGTCTGCCTGACGTGTGAGAATGGATTCCGTCAACTTGCCGAGCTTTTTCGGCGAGGATGGATTTTTGAACAGAATGACTTCAAATTTGCCGTCGTCAAGCGAGACATTTGATCGAAGCGGCAACTTCATTCCGCCGACGGAACGCGAATTTGACATGCTTCCGTACACGAATTCATCCTCAAGCACGCCGCCGTCGTATTCGATACACATTTTGTGCGGCGTGAGGACCGTGTGCAGACGGGAGGCACCGTGGAAAATATATGCGGCTTTGCCGAACACGTTTTTCATCTGTTGCGGAGTCGAGTAAGAGGTGTCCGTGAACGAGCCGAACGCGGCTACATATATGAACGGCCGCGAATCAAGCATACCTATGTCGCATTCGCGAGAGTAGCCTGCCGCGATGACGTCCGCTGCGGCGGATTTGTTTATGGGAATATCGTGGCTACGGGCAAAGTCGTTGACTGTGCCTGCCGGAATGTATCCGAGTGTGGGCGGTGTAAGTCCGCGATCCTTCATAGAGAGAAGCGCGCGAATCGCCTCGTTGAGTGTGCCGTCACCGCCGGAAACGACGACAACATCATAGCGCTCACCCTTTGAAATCATAATTTCAATGCAGTGACCGGAATATTGAGTTGTTTCAACCGTGACCTCATAGCCGGCGACGACCAATTTGTTGATGATTTCGAGCAAATGTCCGGAAAGCCCCGTCATACCGGCGACGGGATTGGCGAGAAGCAGTAATTTTTTCATAAAAAAATAATCTCCGTTCCGCTTTTGCGGCAGACCGAATCGGTCTGTCAGTGAAAATATTTGCACTTAAATTATAAGACATCGACCGCAAAATTTCAATAGCCGACGCAGAGAGAACCGTTAACTATATGTTAAATTTATTTACATATTGAGGCAAATATGATAAAATATAAACGAGATTTTGAATGCGCGTTTTCGGAGGGGATTATGATCGTTAAAAAATTGAAAAAAATCATATTCGTGATTGTTTTGGCGGCGGTGATTATCGGCATCGTTGCCGCTGTTTTCGTATTGATGAACAAAACCGACGTTGTTCGCCTCGATAACGACGGAAACGAGATTGATATGCCGGATTGGATCATAACGGATCTTCTGCCGATAAACGAATATTCGCGTCCCGGCACGAAAACGGACAAAATCATCGGAATTGTTGTCCATTACGTCGGCAATGCGGGGACATCTGCAGTTGCAAACAGGAATTATTTCGCATCGCTTGCCGCAAGCGGAGCTACATATGCAAGCAGTAACTTCATTATTGGTCTTGACGGTGAAATAATCGAGTGCGTGCCTCTCGGTGAGGTGGCGTACTGCTCAAACAATCGCAACAGCGACACGATTTCGATCGAGTGTTGTCATCCGGACGAAACCGGCGAATTCACTGCCGAAACATATGATTCGCTTGTCAAGCTTTGCCGTTGGCTCACGGACGTTTACGGCATCGAGGACGGCGAAATAATCCGTCATTACGATGTTACGGGCAAACTGTGTCCGCTTTATTTCGTTGAGCATGAGGACGCGTGGGAGAGCTTCTTGAATGACGTATTTGTAAAATAAAGTTTGCAAAACGACTTGATTCGTGTTCGAAATTAACGTTTTTTACAGCTCTACAATGCTGAAATTGCCCACTTTTGATTGCGAAACAAAAAAACATTGGTTGGTTGACGAAAATACGGCTTTGGTAGTATACTGTGGTTGGCTCGGAAAAGTTTCATATATCCGTACCGTATTTTTCAGCTGCGATACGCGGCATGGAGGTTATTATGAAGGTTATTGTATGCAAAGATTATGATGAGCTTTCGCTTCGTACGGCGGAGATTATCGCCGAAACCGTAAAAAATAAGCCGGATTGCGTTCTCGGTCTCGCAACAGGTTCGACGCCCGTCGGCGCCTATGAGGAGCTTGCTCGTATGTACAGAGAAGGAAAGCTCGATTTTTCGAAGGTGA
>CAZHCP010000060.1:0-10113 GCA_964531015.1 uncultured Muribaculaceae bacterium | reverse complement strand
AAAATAAAAACTCCCGTTGAAAATAAGAAAAAAAACAAGCCTAAAAAACAATAACGGAGTAAATGTATTATACCGTCAAATAAAATTTTATTTAAAGGACTGCAATAAAATATAATGAAAGCACTGTTTATTTTTCCGCCACTATGGCGTACATATTCAATAAGTACAGGGATTCCTCAAATTATGGGTTTCCTTGAAAAGCACGGATATAACAATATTGAAGCACTTGACTTGAATATAAAGTTTTTTCAATATTATTGCAAAAAAGAAAAATTACAAAAATTATGGGAAAATTTAAAAACGGAAAAAGCAAACAAAATACAAACAAATAATGAAAAAAATAAGTTTTTTAAATTATATTTAACAAAATATAAAGCACTGCAAGGGTATATTTCGCAAAAGAACCAAGAAAAAATTGTAAATGAATCAATAAATAAAATAGAAGATATAGTAAAAAAATATAAAAGTAATAATTTTTCGGAAAAATATTCGGAATTTGAAATATCACAAACAATTTTTAATGATATTTATGAATTAATCAAAATGTCGTTAAATGAACATAGTATGCTGAACGCAGGTATTTATTTAACTATTATTAACAACACAAAATGTAATCCGTATAAAGAATTTTTTTCTGAAATTTCAGATAAAATAATTGAACAAAATTATGATTATATCGGTTTTTCAATAAATTCATCAGAACAATCTATTGCAACTTTAATTTTAACAAAAATGTTGAGAGAAAAGGGGATAAAAAGTCATATTTGTTACGGGGGTAGTGATACACATTTCTTAAAATCAGTTGTTTTAAAGAATAAGGAATATTTTGACAATTATATGGACACATTAATGTTAGGTGCAGGTGAACATCCGACTTTGGAACTTTTTGAATATTTAGAAGGTAAAAGGAAGCAAAGTGATGTTACAAACATTATATATAAAAACGAAAAAGGTGAAATAAAAGAAAATAAAGTAAAACAAATTTTAGAAAACGAGTTTGTTGTTTCATCATATAAAGGCTATGATTTTAAAGAATATACATTGCCTGAAAGTGTCATTCCACTAAGAACATCATTCGGTTGTTATTGGGGAAAATGTACATTCTGTAATTACAACAGTATTACCAAATATGAACAACGAAGTGTTGAAAGTGTAATCAACGAAATTAAATATTATATGGAAAAATATAATGTAAATAATTTTTATTTCGTTGATGCGGCTCTCTCTCCAAAATTTTTAAAAGATTTTTCTAAAAAAATAAAAAAAGAAAATTTGGAAATTTATTATTTCTCAAATTTAAGATTTGAAAAAGATTTTACAAAAGAATTTTTGACGCAATTATATGAAACAGGTCTGCGTTGTTGCGGTTGGGGGTTTGAATCCGGTTCCCCGCGGATTTTAAAATTAATGAGAAAAGGTATAGAAATTGAAAATGTAAAACAAATACTAAAAAATTCCCACGAACTCGGGTTAATTAATCATCTTTATTTTATTGTCGGATTCCCGACAGAAACAATAAAAGAGTTTGATATGACATGTGGTTTTATAAAGAACAATATGGAATACATTGATTCGATAGCACATCACCCCTTTTTCCTATTTAAAGATTCTTATATATATTCTCATCCAAAAGAATTTAATATAACGCCGGAATTTTTAGAAAGAAGATCTGAAATTATTTCAAGAGAAAAAAGCAGATATTATGATTATAAAATTTCAAAACTTTATGAAGAAATAATGAAAAATAAATTAGTTTCTTTTGAAGAATTTTTAATACAAAGTAAAATAAAAAACTCATAAGGTGTTTATTATAAGAGTTCCGTTATCTGATGTTGCCCGGGTAGAACCTACACAAATTACTTGCGTAATTTTGTCGCTCCGTCAGATTTTAACTTCTTCGAGTTTCGCTCCGCATAAAATTGCATACTACCGGTTTCAAAGTTCTCTCCACTTGAAGAGGACTTAAAAAAAATTCGTTTATTAAAAACGTAGTATCTTGTTGAATATTGTATTTACTTTTTTGCAAATTTATAAAAAGAGAAACAGACAGAAAAAGAAATTTTAAAAAGAGAGTTCATAGTTTTGTATTTGTAAAATATCTTTCCGAAACAACATAGGGCGAAGCTAAAATAATTCTTATGCTACTCATTTTAATTTTTTACGGATTATAACTGCGATTAAAATAAATAAAACAAATTTTTCAACAATGTTGAGTTGCGTTTGCTTCTTGAATGCAGGGAAATGGTCGAATGTTAAGTTTTGTAACATTTTTGATGTTTATTGAAATCCGAAAGCGAGTATATGCTTTATATATACAAGAGGATAAATATTATGGAATTTAAAACTTTGGACAACAAATTAAAAGAAATTTATTTTAACCCCACTATTTTAAACACCGATAACATTACCGATAAAAACAGCGTTTTTTGGAACAATATGAATATTATTGCTTCTCAAAATTTAGCGTTTCTTCAAATGAAACTTGTTTAACTTGCGGTTTAATCAGCGAAGTTTCCACTTTTTCTTTAATTCTTTTAATGTTCCGTCTTTTGATAATCTTATTATTACGGAATCAACACTCTTTTTTAACGAATCATCCTCATCGTATTTTTTCATTGCAACCGCATAATACTCTTTTGTTATTCTGTTTTTTAACAGTCTGTATCCTGAATGATCAATTAAAAATCCCGAAAGAATTGTATCATCACTTATTATTGCATCGCCGTATCCGTTTAAAAACGCCTCAAATGCTTCCGAATAGTTTTTATACCCGATTAAACGTGCCGTCGGAATTATTCTTCTTATGTTTTTTTCGGCGGTTGTTCCAAGAACAACAATTGTTCGTTTCTTTTTTAAGTCGGTAAATGTGTATATATCACTGTCTTCTTTTACCAGTGCGGTTTGACCCGTTGTGTAATAAGGTTTTGAAAAATCCACAAGATATTCTCTTTGTTTATTTACCGACATTGTTGCACATACAATATCAACCTGCCCTGACGTTATTGCTTCAATTTTTGTGTTCGGATTTACGCTCACGAATTTTATTTTTCGTTCGCTTCCTAAAATATCCGCAGCAATATTTTTCGCAATATCTATATCATAACCGACAATTTCGTTTGTATTTTTACTTATAAATCCGAAAGGTTTTGAATCGGTTTTTACGCCTACTATTAATAAATCTCTGTTTACGATTTTTTCGTATGCGGTTTCTTCTTTCTTTGAGTTAAAATCGCACCCAGTTAAGATAATACAGGAAAATATTATTAATAATAACGATACAATCTTTTTCATTTCATTCCTTCCAAAATAATTAAAACATACTTAAATGTTAATTTACATCCTATTTTAAATTGATTATTAAAAATTATTCACTTCCGAAAAATTATCGGTATAATTAAAGTATGAGAAAGATTTTTTTATCGTTTTTTTTAATATTTACGGTTGTTCTTACGTCAGGTGCCGGCTATATGGGGTCGCTGCCCGATATTGAAAGCGAATTTTCATATTTGAGAGAAGAACACAGCGAGAAAACGCAAGCACCGTTCAGCGTTGAAGAATTGGACAAGCAAAACGAGAAAAAATTGAAACCCGTGCCGAGAGATAATGAGGATTATGTTGATATAATCATAAAAAAAGATAAAACAACGCAATATATGAAAGATATGAACAGCGTTATTATAATTTTGGAAAAATTAAGGCAATGTTTAAACACAAACAAAGATATTCAAAAGTTTAACGCAATTGTCAGTAATCTTATTGACAATGTCGAATATATAAGAGTTGAATACAAAGACAAACCCGAAAGCAATTATTTTTCTTATAATCAAATACAGGCTCTTTCTTATCTTGCAAGAGAAACCGCAAATTTCAGAACTCAAGGTCTTGCCTGTGAAAAATATACGCCCTATACATCGGAAAATAATATTTATACAAAAGAAAACCTTGAAGAAAAATTAAATACTCTGCTTACTAAAACGAACGAAACCCTGTATATCCTTAAAAATTTGGATTGATTAGACATTTGATATATTCTTTTGACCGTTTTTCACTTTGAATATTTATTCAAATATCATATTCAAGGAGAAAGAAAATGATAAAATATATAATTTTTTCAATGTTATTATGGCTTTTTAATCAAGCTGTTTTTGCTGATTATGAAATTGATTTGGACAGATTGGAAAAAAACAAATACGGGGAAATATACTCGGATGATAGTATTTCTCAACGTTTGGAACGCTTGGAACGGGATTATTTCGGGCTTGAACAATCGGGCGATATCGAACACAGAGTAAATATGCTTAACAGAATGAATGTGCATTCCGTAACAAATTCAATTATCCCGCAGGTTGAACCTGAATTGGAAAAGAAAAAAGGCATAAAAAAGTTTTGGAACGATTTTAAATCTTCTTTCTCCGATGACGGAGTCATAACCGGGTTTACCCCGCCGATAACGTCTTACGGTTATACAAACGATTTTTACACAAATAATTCAAACGGTTATAACGGTTTTTGGGGAGGGCAAAACAATTTTTTAAACAACAGAAACAATTTTTGTCCTTATCACAACAGGTATCATTATAACAATTACGGAAATTTCCCGTACGGAATAAATAATCCGATTTCTAATTTTAACAATCGGATTTCAAACAATCTTCCGCACAATATGATACCGCCCCCGCCGGGAAGGATTCAACCTCCGGTAAATCATCACCCCGGCAGCTACAATAATGCATATTACAACATGCCTCAACGTATCCCGACTCATTCTTCATCATCTTTTTCAACAGGGAGTCGTATTCACATTATTAATGATTAAAATGTTGAAATCAAAAATAAGCGGATTTTATGCTTAATTATTTCCCGAATGCAGGCGAAAATAATTATAAAGTTTTGTAACAAAAGATAAAAAAAGAGTAAATTTCAAAGTTTCATGAATTTTAAATAAAACGGAAATAATGAAAAAAGGAAGTAAGGAAATGTTAAGGACGGAAAAACAAATAACAATCGAATTCGGGAACAATGAAACAAGTCGGAATAAAAAAGTTTTAACAAATCCGATAAATCAAGAATACACAAAAAACGATAAGATTTCCCTGATGGTTGCAAAAGTAATCGAAGATGAATTTCCTCAAATTAAAAATAATTCACTTCTCTATGATTTGGTTTTATATTCGATAACGGAGAAAATGAAGACTGTACAAAGCGTAGAAAATGTTTTATCATATATAAAGGGGACGGAAGCTAAGGAAGTCCGTGACGTGACAATTACAAACGGAGAAGTATTGATAAAATGTTTAACCTGAAAAATTTTAAAATAGTAAAAGAATTAACAAATAACAAATCACAAATAAACTGGTTAAAATTTACGGGCAGTACAAATCCGAATAAAAAAGAATTGCTGAATACGATAACGGCAGAAAAAAGTTTTATAAAAGAAGACCAAAAATTAAGAGCAACCGTTGAAGAAATGTTAAAGCAGGAACTCGGCATTACAAGGGAAAGCTATAACGATTATGATTTTTTGGTAGATTCCGTAATATATAAATTAAAAAAGCAGGAAATGGGCGAAATTTCGGAAGAAAATCCGAACAAAAACTAAATTATTACCCGCTTAAAATAAATAGCAAAAAGAGATAGACAAGAAGATAATGAAAACAATGTTCTTTTTGTTCAAACTGTTATTGAAAATTTGAACAAGGAGAAACAAATGAAATACTTAATTAAGAAACCCGAAACTTTTTTAAATGCATTAAATGCCGACATTAATTCTATTTTGCAAAGAAGTTTTGATAATATATTTCCCGAATACATATTCCAACAGGAAATAAGCGGGATGGCAATGCCCGTTGACATAAAGGAATATGAAAATCATTACGGCATAAAAATTGAATTGCCGGGGGTAAACAAGGAAGATATAAACATAGATATAAATAAGTCGTATATAAAAGTTGAAGCAAATAAAGAAATAAAAAAAGAAGAAGACGACGAAAAAGGAAAGCATAAATATCATAAAACCGAGTTCAGATACGGAAATTATGCAAGAACATTATATTTCCCCGAAGAAATAAACCCTGAAAATGCAAAAGCCGAATTAAAAAACGGAATATTGTGTATTGATGTTGAAAAACTCCAAAAAGAAGAAAATAAAACAAAAAAATTAGAAATTAAAGATTAAAAAATGACGGTAATAATCGGATTACAAATAAAAAACAAAGAGGCAAATGCAGTTGAATTACAAAAGGTGTTAACCGAATTCAACTGCATAATCCAAGTGCGGTTGGGTATAAACAACACGGGAATATTCTGTTCCGAAAAAGGAATAATAATATTGGCGGTGAACGATAAAGAAAATGCGACGGCACTTGAAAAAGAACTGATAAATATAGACGAAATCGAAATACAAAGAATGATATTTTAGGAAAAGAGGAACAATGGTCAGAGCGGTAATAATAGGCGGCGGAGCGGCGGGACCGAAAACGGCAGCAAAATTAAGAAGAGAAGATAAAGATATAGAAATATCATTATATACAAACGAAGGAGTAATTTCGTATTCCGCATGCGGTTTGCCGTATTACATAGAAAATACGATAAAAGAAATTGATACGCTGATAATTAGGACTCCCGAAGATTTTAAGAAACATAACATAAATGTTCATTTAAAACAGGAATGTAAAAAAATAAACACAAAAGACCAATATGTAATAATGGAAGATTTAATATCAAGAAACATTTACGAAGTTTATTATGACATATTGGTAATAGCAACGGGTGCAATTGCAACAATTCCGGAGATTGAAAATAATCATTTAAAAAACATTTTTAAATTGAAAACGTTAAAAGACGGTATTGAAATCAAAGAAAAAATGTTAAAGTCAAAAAGAGCGGTATTATTAGGCGGCGGGTATATTTCGATTGAACTTGCGGAAGCCTTGGTTGCCAATAATATCGAGGTAACATTGATTGAGAAAAATTCGCAAATATTAAAAATGTTTGATGAAGACTTATCGAAAGAAGCGGAAGACTACATAATAAAACGTAATCCGGGGCAAGTTAAAATACTGACAAATGAAACAATCACCAAATTTGAAGGTAATGACTCCGGTGAAGTAACAAAAGTTATTACGGCAAGCGGAAAAGAAATTGATACGGATTTTGTCGTGCTTGGAACGGGTGTGCGACCAAACACGGATTTTTTAATAGGAAGCGAAATAAAGCTCGGGATAAATAACAGCATAAAAGTAAAAAATACAATGAAAACTTCCGTAAGAAACATATATGCGGCAGGTGATTGTTGCAGTAAATTTAATCTGGTAACAAATAAAGAAAGCTGGGTTCCTATGGGTTCAACAGCGAACAAAGAAGGAAGATGTGCCGCAATAAACATTGCAGGCGGTGAATGCCATTTCGACGGAATAGTTAATTCAACGATAACAAAATATTTCGGATTAACAATATCAATAATCGGAATAAGTTATAAAGAAGCAAAAGAACTCGGGTTTCAACCGGAGTATGCAATTGTCAGAAAAAAAGACAAAGCCGGATATATGCCAAACTCGGGCTTAATGACCCTGAAAATGATTGCGGACAGAAACACGCATAACATATTGGGCATACAAGGAATTGGAGAAGGTGACGTAAATCAAAGAATAAATGCGGTAATACCGGCGATTATAGGAAAAACCAAACTCGAAACAATGATAAATCTGGATTTACCGTACTCACCGGCATATTCACCGACAATAGACCCTATTTTAAATGCAGCACAAATAATATACAAAAAGATTAACGGTTAGAAGACATTTTTTCGTTTTGTATCATTTGTAAAAGAACATCCTGAGCCTTTAATAATTGCACGTCTTTTTTCGCTTTTATATCGTCATCGGAAAACTTAACTTCAATATCGGGAGCGATACCCTTTTTGTTAATATCGGTACCGTTCGGAGTAAGATATTTTTGTACGGTAATATTCATTCCTGCATTAAACGGCTGCAAACTTTTAACTTCCTGAACAAGCCCCTTTCCGAAAGTATTTTCGCCGATTAAAACGGCACGATTATTGTCTTTTAAAGCACCCGAAAGAATTTCGCTTGCGGAAGCACTTGCACCGTTAATCAGGATAACAATCGGTTGAGTTGAAAAATAACGTTTTGAAGAACGGGAAGTATCTTTATATCCGTCCCTGTCTACGGTGCTGACAATAATATCATCATCAAGGAATAAATCGGCAATTGAAATTGCATTGTTAAGCAAACCGCCGGTATTTGCACGAAGGTCAATTATTAAACCTTCTTTATCCTTATATTGATTAACCGTATCTTTAAATTCGGAACCGACTTTACGTCCCATAAAGGAACTCAACCTGATATATCCGATTTTGTCGTCAAGTTTAAAGTTTTCGGGTAATTTATGGGAAACGGATTTAATGTTAATTTCATCTCTGACAACTTTGTAAACTTTGTTCGGAACATTTTTGCGTTTAATAAGAAGTTCAACGGTAGTACCTTTCGGACCTCTGATTTTGTCGGCAGCTTTATCAACGGTCATATCTTTTGTTGAAACACCGTCAATTGACAAAATTTCATCTTCCGAAAGCAACCCTGCACGTTCGCCCGGGGTATCTTCAATCGGTGCTATGATTAAAATTTTTCCGTCACGATAACCGATTTGAACACCTATGCCGAAAAGCGAACCTTTAATCATATTTTTTTCTTCATCAAACTCTTTCGGAGGAACAAAACGGGTATATCTGTCATTCAAACTTGCGAGCATTGTATCAATGGCAACGTAGGCATCTTCCGGAGTCTTAATTTTATCATCATATTTGTAACGCCATTTGTTCCAATCCTGCCCGTTTTGTGTTTGATCAAGATATTTTGTATTAACCAATTTCCAAACCATATCATATAAAGCCGCATCGGATTCCGCCAATGCAACACTGCTTTTTGAAAAAGAAAAACTTGTAATAATCAAAGCCAAAGATATTAACAAGGAATTTTTAAAAATATTTTTCACAACACTCTCCTTATACTCACTAATTATAATATAAAATCAGATATTTGTTTATCTGCCCGATAGATTAAGACTGAAAAAAAATAAAAAAGTTTCATACTTCTAAAAATAAAATAATGCACCGATAAGAATAAGAAAACGAGGGAATAAAAAAGGCGAAAATAGAAGAGAAAATACAAAAAAACAAAGAAAGGAAAATATTATGAATTATTTGGAAATTGAAACAATCGGAATAAATAAAGACGGAGAAGAAAAGAAATATAAATTAAAAGATTTTAACGGAAAAAAGACAATATTATATTTTTATCCGGAAGATGATACACCCGTATGCAGTGAAGAAGCACATAAATTCAAAGATTTTTTAAAAAAAGCTGAAAAGAAACTAAACATAATCGGAGTAAGTAAAGATACACCGGAGAGCCATAAAGAATTTATAAAAAAACACGGATTAAATTTTACATTACTTTCCGATGTTGAGAATAAATTGAAAGAAGCAATAAAGGAACATAAAAAAGATGTTCATGACATAAAAAGAACAACATTTATTTTGGATGAAAACGGAGAAATAATAAAATATTGGGAAAAAGTAGACGTAGACGGACACATAGAAGAAATAGAAGAATTTTTAAAAACCGACCTTGAAAAAGAATAAAAATCTAAATGTATGAGTTTATGATTTTTATAAAAATATTAAAATTGCCCCTCTCCTATGTGAGAGGGGCAGAATAAGGGTTGATATTAACTCCATTAAAATTTAAATGTTCAAAAATAAAATTTTTAAAACCTACCCTAAAAATTTAATTTCTCAACGCAGTGTTTTTTATCAAAAACAATGGTCTCGAAATCAAATTTTTAGGCAGGTTTTTATGTGTTTTCAAAAAATAAATTTTATTAAGTTCCTTCTCTGACGGGAGAATGTTAGGATGAGGGTTGATATTGAAAAATGAAAACTTCATCAACGTTTACTGCATAAGAAAAATTTTACAAAGTCCTCTCCGACGGGAGAGGATTTAGGTGAGGGTTGATTTTGGAAATAAAAACTCATAAAGTCCGCAAATAAATTAAAAATATCAGTCGCAGAGTTACGAACGGACAACATCAAAT
>CAZHCP010000059.1:0-10216 GCA_964531015.1 uncultured Muribaculaceae bacterium | reverse complement strand
GAATATCTAATCACATTAAGTGGTTCGAAGATGGTAAATGGTATTACGCACCCGATAAGTATTATGATCCCTTTGCCCCTATTGTAAACAAGGAATACGTGTTGGAACATTTCCCCGAATACAAATACAGTGCTTTTGACTTATATACAGGAACGGATTATTTTAAGTACCTTAGGCTGTATGAGCAATTTCCGCAAATGGAGTATCTTATGAAGTTGGGACTTCAAAACCTTGCTATGTCTAAACAAATACTTAGGCTTGTTGGTAAAGACGTCAAATTCCGCAGATGGCTTAGTAAAAACAAAGCAGAACTTTGTGACTACAACGTAATCGTTCCTGCCGTATTGAAGGCATACAAGACTCACAAGCCCATAAAGACGACTAACAACTTAATCAAGGCAAGAAATAGTCTAACCAAAGATTGCTTCTTAAAACCGCTTGCAGAGCTTTTCAAGGATGACCTTGAGAAGTTCTTTTCATATATTGCGGAACAAGGTATAAATCCGTACAGTTACAAAGATTACTATAATGCGTGTACATATCTCGGCTTAGATATGAGCATGGATAAGAATCGCTATCCACACGATTTTAAGCATTGGCATGACATAAGGACGGATGAATATAAGACCGCAAAGGCATTGAAGGACGAAGAAGAACGCAAAGAGTTTTATAATAAATTCGCTGCCGTTGCACAAAAATATTTAGGGCTTGAATATGACAAAAAATCCGTCTATATGGCGATTATCCCACAAAAACCATCCGATTTAGTAACCGAAGGCGAACTACTTCACCACTGCGTAGGACGAATGGGTTACGACCAAAAATTTGCACGAGAAGAAACGCTTATATTCTTTATCCGGGCAAAAGAGCAACCCGACGTCCCACTTGCTACAGTAGAGTATTCACCTGCGCAAAAACGTATATTGCAATGCTATAGCGATCACGATAGCAAACCTAACGAAGATATAATGACGTTCGTAAATAAGGAATGGCTGCCTTACGCCAACAGACAGTTAACAAAAATGGCAGCATAGCCACAAATATTAAGTAAAGGAGATTATAAAAATGAGTAACTATTATAGAATAACAGCATATCACCCAGAAAAAGACTTTTCGATTATTATGGACTCTTACGGACTCTTTGAAAAGAAATGGCAGTTCTCGGCAGACCTCATAAAACGTGGTTTTAAGATACTTGAAGTATCAGACGATACACAATTCCTTGATGGAAATATAGAACACTTAACCGAAGAATATCCCGATAAATACGTACTTAGAGCGAATGCGGAAGGTCAACCGACCTATTCAACAAAAGTAATAAACGGCATTGAATACAAGGCTGTTACGGTTGAAGGGAAAACTTATATACCAAATTATTAAACCAACGAAAAAGCCGAGAGAATCAAATCTCTCGGCTAAATGGATACTATGATAAATCATTATGAATTTGATGTTGAAACTTTTTACAAACTCTTTCATGTTCCATTATCGTTTTATAAAAAATACAATAATTACATTTATTGAATGGCATTAGAGTTTGTTCTATTGAGCCTGCGCTGTTCATTCGACATTTTAGAATGCGACCACTTTTTATTAATAGGTGCATATCTGATTTGCAGCTAAAGCAGCCGTTATCGTGACTCATCTTTTCAGTAAAGGCATAATAATATAAACCTAGTTTATCTTTTATTAAATCGAAATATTGTTTTTTAATATAAACGGAATGTCCAATATCGTCCGAATATCTATCATAGTTTTGATTATTGCATACAATAACGGCCTGACCATTTTTATCAACCCACATAGATTGCTTTAAATCATATTTTAGTTGTAAGAAATCAATAATAGAACTTGGCGGGAACACTAAAAATGTTTCAGCAAAATTTGTATTATTCATTTCAATTGTCGTAATATTTTTTGAGAAATTTGACTTTGTATTACCGTACTCAGACAACGCTCCATTATAGCTATTTATATCAATTGTCTTCATTCTATCTAATGGCAATTTTCTATTTTTCATATAATTTGTAGCAGTATGAACAATAATACACTCTTCGGAATAATTGTCCTGTTTTAGTTTCTGCGGATAATATGTGCGATTTTTAATAAAACCACAAAGCATAATCCATTCGGTATTGTCTACTGAAAATGGCTTAAGAATACTACATACACTTGATTTGGAAAGCTTTATATTATCAGCCCACGTTGAATTCTTTTCTTTTTTATAAATTTCATTCAGTCTATTAAGTACAAGTTGGTCCAACCTATCGACAACTGAATTATATGTTTGCAAAGGAGAACACAAATTCAACTGCTCCTCTTGATATTCAATTGGAGCAAAACCTATACATATTTGCTCATTCCAATATGATATTTTTAAGTCATCCTGGAAATAGTTGCACATTAAACTTCCAAGATACTCTTCGGCACTTAATTCTAATAAAATAGAAATAATGTCAATACCAATCTTGTTTTGTCTATACCGATTTTTCTTATACAATTCTATTTCTTCATTTGTTATTTGAAATTCGTTTAATATGGTTTCTATATGCGCAACAAAACCATAAAACAAATCTTCTTTACATAATAAGGGATAAGGGGATAAAGCTTCTTTGTCTTTTTGCAACAAACCGTCGAACATATTATCCCAAATATCAAAAGGGCATGAACACACATTATATCTGTGGCTAAAATTATTGCATCGTTTATTAAACTTTATAATCTTTCTTTTTTTAACATCTATAAGGTTAAAATTTAATTTTAGATCATTATAAAATTCAATCTTTAATGAATAGAATAATTTATCTCGTCTAATACAAGCTATCAATCCGCCTAAGTCTTTATACTCATTGAAACATGTTTTTAGTTGAGCAATTCTCTTGCTGTATTTTACAAACAGGTTTTGCTTATTGAAATGCACATAGTAAAAAGGCACTGCTTTTGAAAACATTGTGTAGTTCTTAATAACCTTAGCGTTTATGAAAGCATAATCATTTTCTATTTCGTCCAAAATATTATCAAACAGACACTTTTTGTTAGATGATAAGTGACAAATTACAGTATAAATTGATCTCTTTACTATTGAAGAACCGCATTTATTTATAAACAAACATATATCTTTAGAAAAATCAATATCGCAATATTCCAAAATATCATAAATAGTTTTTTCGGCCAATTTAATAACATCTTTATCTGGGATTAGCAGACAAATCATCGCAAATCGCAGAAATTCACTCGCATTTTCCAATAAAAAATACTGTCCGTTAATATTATATAAATTGTTTTTCAGTTTGCGAATTATTTCATCCAAATCCGAATATAAAGAAAAACTTAATAGTGCATATCGTGATGACAGGATATGCTCAAACAAAAACGAGTCACAATTAAAAACACGATTGGGAATACCGCCAAATGTCTTTAGCAAGTCAATTACATTATCACAACCAATATCACAACCAATGGCGTTTTGCAAAGCAACCCTATTCTCAGGATTCTTTATAACGATATTCAATAGAGTTCCAAACGAAAAATCTTTGCTCGTTTTTTTTGCAAAAGTGATAAATTTTAAAAAATCATTTTTATATTTATCTGCTACTGCGGCAATAAGGAATGGGCGAATTTGTGAAAAATCATGTGCTTTTTTTAAAAATAAAGCAACTACTTCGTCTTCGGTCTTGCCTTTAATAACATCAAAAAATGAACGGGCAATTAAGCAATTTGACAATTCCTCCCATATGAAAAAGTAATTACAACCATCATATGTATCAATATATCCGCCGTTTTTAAGATTATTTATGAAAGTATTTGTATCAATGCTTATCGTTTGGCAATCGCTTTTATTAAAACTTGATCTATTAGAATTATATAGAATTAAACATAATTCCTTTATCGCATTCCAATATGCTTGTTGTTTTTCATTCCAGAGTTTATCGCAAGAGGCTTTTATAAATCTTTCATATATAAATGTAAGACTAACGATAGATTGGCTGTTTAATTCATCGTAAAGACGCTTATTGGTCAATATATTGCTTTCAATTAGCATCTTAAGGTGCATAGGATTATGCGTATTTAATATGTTATAATAATATGAGACATCAACCTTACTGTTTGATACAATATCCATTATTGATGAATCAAAATTTACACCTGAAAAATCTATAGTATTTCCCAACAATTCTTCTAGATATGAACTCTCGACTTTTCCATCAATACTTTCCGTTAATGAATAAGTTCTATATGATACAAATATTCTCAAATATTTACAAGAAGAAAGCTCCTTGAGTTTATCATAGATATATTGCCTATTTTCAAGCTCTGGAATTTCATTAATTCCATCTATAACAAGCAAGAATTCCTTATTATTCGAATAGACTGCGATATCGTCCCACGGGATTTCATGTGGGTTCTTATAATATTTGCCGTATATAAACAAGTGTTTATATAAGCCATGTTGTTGTATTCTTTTTTGGCATTCCCATAGAAAATGACTTTTCCCCATGCCGCCGATGCCTTTAATAACTGTGCGGCTACACTCTTTATAGTAAAGCTCATAATTATCCCAACGAACAAAATATCTTTCGCTATTCGATGCTTTTTGCAAATTTTCCTCAAAAGCTGAAATTTCATTAAAGAATTCATAATGATCTATTTTTCTCTCATTAAAATCAGCTATTAATTGATTAATAGGAAATATTAATTTATATGTATCATCATCCTGTTTTTTTTCGTCTCGAAGATACACCTTAACCTCATTAAATCGCAAATCAACCAAATCAAACAGATCGCCATCCGCCCATTCGAATTTGAACTCGGCCGGAGTTTTATCTGCCCCTTGCTTAACAAATCCTGACATTAATTGAAATTGACGATTGTTAAGGCTGTTAAGTTTTTGAAGAAAATCACACTCTTTTCTTTTGCTCATATTAGTTATCATTTTTTAACGGCAATTAACTAAACAAAATATTTGTCTAGCACTTTTTTATTATCTATTCCATAGGTTTAATCATTGATTCGATGAAGGAAATTTCCGTTTCATTGAGGTTGTATTTTGCATAAAGTTGCTTGTCGATTTCTGAAATTGACAAATTCCAATCAATATCATTTTTTATGATATTATAGTCTGGTAAATAATACAAGAATTTACACGGAGTCATTTGAGCCACAGCACGCACAAATCGTGTGTTTAAATATTTAACATATCCTTTTACATCTGCAAATGTGTCCGCATAGTATAAACAAAGTTTTGTTCTACCGAACATTTCGTCTGGACCAATAATTTCAACACTCTTAGGGTTTTTGAAAGCTTCATTAGGATATGCGGAACTAATAACAACTTTATATACTGCTGGCTGTATATAGTCAAGAGCAGCCGTTTTAATATAATACCAATGAGCTTTGCCACCTGAACCACCAATATTGTTAGTTAATACTTTGGTATATCCCACCGGATTAACTGCAGAACGATTCTGAACTTCACCTAAAACTTCCGTTGGATTTTTTTCCACAAAATTGGATTCACAACACTTGCGAATTGAATAATCTCTAGACGTGTTTACACATGAAGCAAGCTTAAATGCGATCGTAAAGAACCCTTTTTGAACGGGCATTATTTTTTCTGTCCGTTCGATAAAGCAATTTTGATATTGTATTAAACGAGAAGGATGGTCGCCGTTCCACAAATATACACCAACATCTCCCGGGATGCGTCTTACAGCAGAACCAAAGACGGAGGGCTCGCCAGGAATATTCTTTTCACCATCTTTGTCGCTTCCATTATAAATCCTAACTTTAACAAGGTTATTGTCTAAAAAGTTTTCTAGTCCTCTTTGATAATCCTTTGCTGGATATATCAATGATACTATTTTTGACAGGGATAGAGCACTATCTCTAAAATAATTATAAACGTCTACGGTGATATTGTTATTTCCATTAGTAGCCTGCTTAGTAATAACTTGATACGGCGGATTGCCTACTACTGCATTAAATTTCATAACGGACTCCTTTTTGCCCCAAGTGTTGCCACGGAGGACTTTATCACGGAATTGTTGCGGTTTTTCTTTAAGTTGATTTATAAGGTCATCGAATGCGTGTGCATTGATTTTTCCTGTGCGATAACCCAAAAGGGTGCGCTTTGTGATTGCTTTTGCCATAGGTGTTTTGCAAATGACAAAAACGTTCTCCTCGACGGTCTTTATCCACAATTCGTATTGTTTTTCTATTGTGCGTTGTTCGACCGGAATACTCTCCAAGCGCTTGCGGAATATGCTGTAAGTTACATAGAGCGGATACAGACCTGTTTTAGAGTTAATTTCAAGGATTTTGGCATCTACGTTTGCAAAGGTATCTGCTGTAACGTCACCGTGATCCACAAAGCGAGGTTCTTCAATAGTTTCGGTGAAATCCTCATTATAGAAACACCAGCCGCCGAGGCAATCACTCATGTGCATATTGACCACTCTCCACGGAGTAAGAACGGTTTCTTTATCCGGGTTTTTGAAAGTGGCAAACTGTTCGGCTAATTTTTGCACACGTTCTACAGGCGAAAGCTCGTCCGCTGCAAGTGCAATGTTTCGTATGGCTCTACCGGCGGCAATGAATACGTCTTGTTCATAATATTTTGAGAACTTCTTGAATATCTCTTTAGTTACACCGTTGGGCATAAATTCATTCCAAGAAGAATCGTCAATGAGTTCAACAAAGTTGTCCGCCGTTATGTCTTTATCAACGGGAACTTCTGCGCCATAAACAAGCAAAGGTATACGAATGGAAATACCTCGAAGAATAGACATTGCTTTTTGAGCATTGTCTCTTTTCTTTTTCTTATCCTCAAGCAGAGCAAGTTCCTCGGGTGTACGCTCTTTTTTAGGCTTCTTTTCAATGCGTTCTATTTCCGCATATTCCTCATCGGTAAAGCCTTGATTATTCACATCAACGTTGTTAACTTTCTCTGCTTGTTTACTTGCACCTACAATCTTTTTGAGTTCCTCAAAATCGTTAAGTTCGATATCGTCAAGTTTAAGAAGATTATCGTTATACAAATGTTTATCGTCGAAACCATTCTTGACAACTCTATCCGTATACGCTTTTTTGAGTTGTTGCAAAAGTTTATCTACGTTAAACTTTTGCATAGAAGAACCGTCAAGCGAAATTACAGGGCAGAAATTGAGGAATTCGCCCATAATAACCTTGTCGTTGCTTACGTTTCCTGCACGACTGGAAAGATGTCCTGCTTCGGCAACCATTTTAAGAGTTCTATCTGGTGCGAAATCGAAGACGGAGCAATACTCTTTAATGCGTCCGTTTATATTGGCAGGTGTTTGAACACGGAATATCGTTTGCAAATAGTTGGATGCAGACGTTGAGAAGGAGCCAGCAAGCATAAATACGGCCGTCCACTCGGGAACGGTTACACCCGTCGTAAGTCTACCGCAAGAAAGCGTAATAGAATAATGGTCGTCCGGATTTGTTCCTATAGCTTCACGAACGGCTTTAAGTGCGTCACGGCTGTCTTGTTCTTCGTCACCTTCACCTGCAACGTTTACAATGTTGAACGCTCCGGAACCGAATACGGGGTGGGCCTGCAAAAGTTTACTAAGGGCTTTCGCTTCTTTGACGCCCGGAACCATACAAAGGGTATGGCGATAATATGAACGGTATGCCTCGGTAGCAAACGGATAATTGGTATTATTGTCGGATTTTGTCAAAAGGTTTAACAACGCCAAAACATCGTTTTTGTGGACAAAATCACCGATATGTACGCCATCGGGAACAGGTTTGAAATCTTTGTTTATATCGCCGGTCCACGTGCGGAAAAACTCACGGAAGTTGAACGCTCCGTCGGCAACGTCTAAATATCCCGGAATGGATTTATCCAAATCATAGGTATAAATCTCAAGTTGCGGAAGCTCTTCATAGGGGTTGGAATCTCCAAAATGTTTAAGCGGCCATTCTTTTTTCGCACGCTGTTCCATTATGTAGTCCCAAGTATATATTTCGCCCTCTTTGAAACTGTCTAAAAGGTTGAACGGAGTGCCCGACAGCTCAAGCATTTTGGGGCGTTTTCCATTTGAGTAGCCTTCTAAAACGGTTTCTATAACTTTTTTACCGAGTTTAGTTTGTGTTCCTTCGTGGGCTTCGTCTATAACAACAAAATCCCAATCGACAAGGAAAACAAGTTCGTTTTTATCAAACTTTCCACCAACAGCAGCAGAACCCCTAAGGTCTTGAATTGATGCAAAGTAAACAAACGGAATGTTGCTATCCGCAAGCGTTTCTATCGGTTCGCCTTTGCTTTTTGAACCGAATACATAATTTGTGTCATAAAAGATTTTGGTAAAATCCTCATACCAGCCATCACTTACAACAGGACGATGGGTGAATATGATTGTTTTTTTGAACCCCATTTGCTTGGCAACTTGGAGTGCAGAAAGAGTCTTGCCGAAACGCATTTTTGCATTCCACAACATTCTATCGCTTTTTTTGAATTGTGCGATAGTTTCTTTTATCGCTTTTGCTTGCTCAGGCCTAAAAACTATCGGGGAGCGGTCGGTGGTAATATCATTCGGATTGAGCGAAGATTTGCCTTCTTTTACGGCAGCAATCGCCTTGATTGCCGTGGCAAGATCCGTTTCATACCATTCAACGCCTTCGCTCTCAAGACCGAACTCATGACGTTTTATTCCCGAACGATTCAATACGTTATGGACCGTCTTATCTCTAAACGCCTTTACCGTTGTAACGCCATCTTTACAAACGGTACGAACAGCTATTTCAGTATGCAAAAGGTCATACGCAACGGAAATCGTTTGTGTATAGGTTTTAATTCGAGCTTTGGCGGCAGCATTCAGTTCTTTGCAGTTCGGGAACAATGTATCAACAGGCTTATCCGTATGAACAGTTGCATCGCCGATTTTCAACAAACCTTTATGCTGTTCGTCGTTAACACGAATGATGTAGATTAATTTGTACTCAAAAGTCGATTTGAATCCGCTCATTTTTTACCCCTTAATCAATGAAACAAATTTGATTGGTTTGTTTTTCTCCCAGTCCATAATTTTGCAATATGTACCGTTATGTTTGTGTGGATTGTTTGTTTTACAACCAAAACACTCGACTTTATTATGTTCCTCGCCAAAAAGCGTATATATTATTTCGTCAACAGCCTTACAACTATTTGGAACTACATATTTTAACCCGTCCATTTGCCAGATATTCCACGAAACAATCTCTGCAATTTCAAGGAGGTATTCGATTATTGGGAATACTTCAAACTTATCTGTGTAGTAGTCTATAAACGTTCGTAATAAGTTTTCACGAGCAAGCAATACGTTGTCGCCTTGCCAATCGTAACCGTAAACGCTCTTATATGCCGATTTTGCCCATTCGAACCATTCCGATTCACTATCAACATTCTCGGAAATAACACGGAGTTTTCTATCAAGTAATCCGATTCTATCTGCTATTTGGATAATTTCACCCGTAACTGTATCATAGCGAGAACACAAATACGGAGCTTCGCCACAAGTAATTTCAAGTCGATTTTCCAAAACGTAATCTTGCCAAGTCTTTCCTTCGGGGAAGACTATTTTATCATAATTCGTTTGCCAACCTCTCTCTAATTCAGCATTGAATACGCCTTCACGACCAAACCATTCGGCATCAATAAGATTATTTTGAGCATTACAAATCCAAGACGGGGTAAATACTTCTGCTTTGGACTTAACTCTTTCGGCTTGCTCTTTTTTTGATTTCTCGACACGAGGTTTGATTATACTACCGTTGCGCCTGATGATGGAAAAAACGCCGATATGATCATTTTCTTGATACCCTAAACCACGACTTGCATAGTTATCCGTCGCCCAGATAAGATTCTTTTTAGTCGTCCTATCCAAAAGAAGAATTTCAAGCAGTCGACTGTCGAGCTTGTATATTTTATTTTCTTTTACGTCAATCTCGGTCATTTTTTATCCTTTCCGTTTCTTACGCACGTTAATAATAGTACAAATATTTTATTTATTATAACATAAAATGACCGAAAAATCAATACGTATAAGCGGCTCTTTCACAAGTATTAACACAATTTATTAAAACTCACTATTTCGTCAATAAAATCGGCACTTGAATCAAATTACAAAACGTTTGATTTTTAGTAAAAATACTCCTTTTGAGATCCTCGCGTGTGCTTGTCTTGAACAAGTGGCGTCGCTACGCTCCGCCA
>CAZHCP010000058.1:0-10500 GCA_964531015.1 uncultured Muribaculaceae bacterium | reverse complement strand
CATAAAAAAGGAGCATATAAAAAACTTAATTTATATACTCCTTTTTCATAATTAAAGTTTATTTTATTCAAATAATTTCTTTACTTGTTCCTTTATTTCCGCTTCCTTTTGTGCCTTTTCGTTATTTACCTTTTTCATTTCCGTTGCGGCATCGGTTGTTAAATTTCCGCTTATTCCGAGCTTTTCAAAGTAGTCATATAACGGACCTTGTTTGCCTTCTTGTGCCCAACTGAAGTTTTCCGTAATCGAATCGGAAACCATTTGTTTGTATGTTTCCTTATCATTATAGAAAATCTTTAACGCATTTTTAATTGCATCAGCCATTTCATCTACGGCTTTATTATAATCGTTTTCATTTTCGGGTTTTCCGTTATTAAGGTTTGTGTTAAGCGTAGTAAAGTTTGTTGCCGTCAAAATTCCGTTATTACGTTTTCTTTCCTTACCGTTTTCGATTACGCTGCGATTTAATGTATCAACAAGACCGCCGACTTGGCTTGCTATAACCGGAGTACCAACGCCTAATGATTCGCCTTGTGTTAAACCGCAAGGTTCAAATCTTGAAGGTACCGAGAAGAAATCGGCTCCCGCCGCAAAACCGGGCTGGCATGCAAAACCGTGTGCAACTACTATTCTTGAAGAATTTTCTTCCGACATTTCATTTTTTAAGTCTTTAATTATCTTTTGTTGCTGTCCGCCTTCCTGATCAGACCCCCCGATAAGGAATATCGGCTTGTTTTTATCTTTAAATTCGCTTGTATCCCAACCTTCAAAGACTTTTCCGATTGCTTTTATATATATATCGGAACCCTTTTGCGTTGCAAGACGTCCGACCATTGATATAATCGGTGTTTCTTTCAATGTTTCATCATCCAAAGTCTGAAGCGGTTTTTCATTTGCACGTATGTGTTCTAATTTTTTCTTATCGCTTTCAAGTTTCTTTAATGTTATACCCAAATCCTTTGTTACTTCATTTTCGGTGTCACTATCAGTATTTGTAATATTGGAGAATGGAACAATGAACTTATTGTAAAATTCTTTTTTATTTACAAATCTTTTTTCCATTATTTCATCAATATTCGTGGTATTGTCATAGCCTTCAAAATCGGCACAGGTCATTTTTTTGATGTCTTTGAGTTTATTATTGCTTAACTTAATTGCGTCAAAATCGTTTCCGTTTATTACTCCGCACAAAGTTTTATTACTTCCGTCACCTTTTTTGTCTGCTCTTTCCTTCAATGCCCATTGCAAATCTTTTGACAAGGCTTCCTGTTCACCTGTTCCGATTAATTCCTTAGCATAATTTTCGGATACGGGGCAGAAGTAATTACTTAAATGTATCCCCATACTTAAAAAGTTTGTATGATTATTTCCTGAATCTTTATGTGCACGCAACAATACATTATCAATCGCTTGTAATCCCGCATCCGTTGTATCGGAAGAAAATGCACCGGAACTTGCATTATGAACTATTACGGATGAATAATCATCAAACAGTGTATTCAGAATATCCGATGTCATTTCACGTCTTCTGTCGGGTGTTCTGTCATCACATCCCATATTTTCGGAAGATTTACCCTGATATGCCAAGTTGTGTCCGATGGTAACGATATTCATGTTTTCTAATTTTTCAGCAACTTTGCCTGAAATATTCTTTGAAAATTGAGCTTCAAACGGTGCTTTGTATCTTGCCAATGCCGCAAACGGTGAAGCCTGCCAGTCATTTAATATCATTGCATCGGGCGATTTTATACCGTCAAATGCCGATTTATTAATAATTTCTAAATTTTTAACCGGAGTTGTCGAATCATTATTATCATTTGCCAATTTTATTTTTGCAAAATCGTAAACCGCTTTTGAGAAGAATGCAAATTTTTCCGGTTCTTCAACATATTTATTTCTTTGATAAATTGTACCGTTAAAATAATTATCGTTTCTTACCAATACAATTTTATTATTATTCTTACCAAGCGGGTCATCAGCCAAGTAAAATTCTACTTTATCGGTTTCGGGTTTAGAGTTTCTGTACACGGGAACATCATAAGAAGCAAGTTTTTGCAAATTATAAGTTTTTCCCGAATATTTATATTCGTAATTATCTCCCGACTTCTTAAATTCGGAAACACCGGGTTGCATGTACATCGGTACAAATGTAGGCATATCAATATTTGCGTAATAAGCATTTTTTGCAACTTCGTAAGGAACTTTACCCAAACCGCCTTCTTTTATCGGATCCAACTCTGACGTTACAGACCAAACGGACGGTTTAATATTATTCTTTTTAACAACGTTATCATAGTTGAATATATTATTTACCGTATCAAAATATTCTTCTTGTTCCATTTTCGGTTGTGTTGCGTTTTTCCAATCATCCTGCGTTAAAAGATATTTATCTTTTATTACTTTCAAATCTTCATCGCTCATTCCGACTAATTTCATATTTTCGGTTAATGACGGATTGTTGTTTGACAAAAATTGTGCAACAGCCTTCATATCCGTTTCAACTTTTTCATACACGGGGTCTGAGCCTGCCGTTTTTTTCATTGAGAAAGAATTTATCAGCTTTTTAACCGGTTCTTCCGCATTATTTACATCACCGATTTTATTTTGTACCAATGTGTTAATTTCATCACCTGACAGGAATTTATTACCTATTTTTTGCCAATCAAAGTTGCCGTATTTATCGGGGATAAGCATCGGATAATATTTACCGGTTAAATATTCTCCATCCATTGTTGAAGGTTCAACCTTATGAAGATATTTTTTTGCACTGTCTTTTATCTTGTCACGCAATTTTGTGTTTATCTTATCGTCATATTTGTCAATTTTTTCTTCTTCTTTAATTTTTGCACCAAAATTGTTTAAATTGATTGCTTCGCTCTCTAACAAAGGGATACCGTAGTATGAATTTGTATATTTTGATTGTACCCAATTACCTTGGTCAACACGAGTATGTTGAAGATTTTGAGCGTGTCTTATACCTTCTTTCATTGAATTAATGGTATAATTATTTTCTTTAATCCCTTTTTCAATATCTTTTTCTAAGTTTTCTTCGCCTTTATCTTCTTTTAATTTATCGGCAACATTAATTCCCGTAAGTCCCGCAACCGCAACGCCGAGTCCGAACATTGTATTTTTCATTGTATCAATTGTGTTCTTAGTTTCCGAAAGAGCAGCCTTTTTTGCTTCTTCTTTTATTGTATCGGCATTAACATTTGTTATATTTTGGCTGAGCGTGTTTATCCTGTCCTGTAATGCCATGTTTTTATTCGTAAGTTCCGATACGCTTTTTGTCAATTCGGACATGCCTTTTTTTCCGTAATGATAAGCTGCAAGTGCGGAAAGCGGAATTGCCGCTATCGGAATTACGACAGGTGCCGCTTTCTTTACGGCATTTAAAACTTTTGTTTTTTTGTCCGGTTCTTCTTCTTCATATATTACCGGTGCGGTTACAACAGGTTGTGAAACCTGTGTTTTTTGTTCGTTTTGTCTTTGTACCCCTTGATTTGCTCTATTCGTCAATAAATTAGTTTGAGAATTAATATTTGAAAAAACTCCTGTTGTCATATTTTTCCCTCTTTTACATTCAACACATTATTGTAAGGACACAAAATAATTTATTTGCTAATTTACTTCAAAATCACAATGTAATTGTTACAAATCTTTATATTTTCTGCGAAATATTATCAACAGACTTTTTAACAAAATGCTAAACGAGCTTATAAATCAATGTTTATAAGCTCATTTTTATAAAAAGATTTTTCGTTATTTTTCTATACGTCTTTTAATACGCTTTCATCAATTCCCAAAAGTCTGTAATAATCATAAGCCGGACCTTTTTTGCCTTTTTGACACCAACTGAAATCTTCGTCAATCGAGTCCTTTACCATTCTTTCATATTCGTTTTTGTCGTTATAGAAAGTATTTAATGCACTTATAATTGTTTTTTCCAAATTCTTTACCGCTTTTTCTTTATCGCCTTTGTGTTCTTCCGCTCCGTCAAGATAAAGTTCGGTAAAATTATCATCGGTTAAAAATGCGTTGTGCTTACCGTCACGGTTTAACGTATCGACAAGACCTCCGACTTTACTTGCTATAACAGGCGTTCCGAGTGCCAATGATTCCCCTTGCGTTAATCCGCACGGTTCAAATCTTGAAGGTACCGAGAAGAAATCGGCACCTGCCGCATAAGCCGGCTGGCATGCAAATCCGTTATTATAAAGTACTCTTTTTGCATCATCAGGATTTAACGATTTTATTATATTCTCTATTTGACCGCTGACATTTCCTTTTCCGCCTATATAAAATAACGGTTTATTCTTGCCTGCAAAATGACTATCCCAATTTTCAAAAATGTTCTTTATTGCTTCAACATACAAATCAAATCCCTTTTGGTCTACCATTCTTCCGACTGTGGAAATAACGGGAGTTTGTGCAAGTTCTTCTTTTGAAAGTTTCGGTAAATCATGTTTCTTTGCAATGTAATCATTATAGAAATTTGTTTTATTGTCTAATCGGATATTTACCAATTCGTTTGAAGGAGTGTTCCTGTCATAGGTTTCCATGTTTACGTTCGTATCTCCGTTTATTCTTTCCATTATACCGGAATTTTTTATGTTGTTTGTTTCAAAATCATTTCCGTTAATAATTCCGATTAAAGAACCGTTATTTTTTCTTTGATGAATTGCCCATTGCAAACTGTTTGATAATTGTTTTTGTGCTTCCTTATCGCCTGTAAGTTCATTTGCATAATTTTCGGATACGGGGCAGTAATAATTACTTAAGCAAACTCCCATATTTAAGAGATTTGTATGATTATTTTCGGGATTTGTTTCATTCAAAACCAGTACGTTATCAATATTTTTTAAACCTTCATCGTAAGGATTTGTTTTTAACGCTCCGCTTTTTGAACGTGTAACAATATCGAACGAATAATTATCAAACAATGTGTTTAATATGTTTGTAGTTGCCTGATGTCTTTGGTCTTCATTATTATCATTCTGAGTTGAACCTTGGTATGTTGCGTTATGTCCGATTGTAACAATATTCATATCGGATAATTTGTTCTTTACATCATCCGAAATTTGATTATATGCCCATTCCAACGGTGCTTTATATCTTGCAAGAGCGGCATAAGGTGCTGCCTGCCAATCATTTAATATCATTGCGTCGGGTGTGCTTATTGAATTATATTCTTCTCTGTCAAAGATTTCCAAAGATTTTACGGGGATTTCCGGTAAAGGGTTTTCTTTTATCAGTGCTTTATATTCTTCATACGCCTTCAACGGTTCTTTCATATTTTCATCTTGAATATTATTATTTCTGTTTTCAATTTCTTTATTTTCAGCTTTTATTTTTTCGTTACGTTCTTTTATTGCTGCATTTTCGGCTTTTATTTGAGTATTTTTTTCTTTTATAGTTGCTAAATTTTCACTTTTTACTTTTATGTCATCATCAACCGCTTTAATTTTTGCAAATTCGTAAACACATTTTGAGAAGAATGCGAATTTTTCGGCTTCTTCGGAATTATGATTTGTTTCATAAATCGAACCGTTAAAATAATTATCATTTTTTATAAATAATATTTTATTGCCTTTTGACATTGCGGAATATATTTCTACATTTTCCGTTGATGGTTTACCGTTTTTGAAGGAATCAACATTATAAGATGCAACTTTTTTGAGGTCATATTTATTGCCTTTGTACGAATACGAAATTTTATCACCTTCTTTGTTAAATGAGTAAACTCCGGGTTTTTGGTACATAGGAATAAATGTCGGCATGTTTACACCCGTTTTTTGAGAATTTTTTGCCAATTCCAACGGCACTTTGCCCAAACCGCCTTCTTTTATCGGTTCTAATTCCGATGTTACCGACCATACCGTAGGATTTTCTTTTGTTATTGTTTTTACCTCGGGAGCATTAGCCAAATATTTTGAAGCAATATTCGGTATATCGTTTATTACTTGTGCTAATTTTTTATCATCTCTGTTGTTTTCGTCTTTGTTATACAAAAGCTGAACACCGTAATAATCGCCCATATATTTTTCCAAAACGGCATTTTTTGATAAGCCTTTCAACTTATTAACGGGGGCATTAACAGCTCTTTCGTTTTCATTAATTCTGTGTACCTGATATTCAAAGTTATCAGTTTGTGCTGCAATTTCATTTTCAATTTCTTCGTATAATTCTTTTTCACCGGCTTCGGTTTTAAGTTTATCGGCAATTTTTGTGCCTTCTATTCCGACTGCGGCACCGATTAAACCGTATAATGCGTTCTTTATGCCGGTAATATTATTTGCACCTGCCTGTGTCGCCTGTTGTGTTGCCTGTTGAGCAGCTTCTTGTGCTGCTTGTGCCGCTTGTTGAGCAGCTTCTTGTGCTGCTTGTTGAGCCGCAATTTTACTGCTTAATTCTTTAATTTCATTATTAAGTTTATCAACATTTTTTGAACAGCATTTGTATGCGATGAATGCAGAAATCGGAACTGCCGCCAACGGAATTACAACAGGTGCCGTCTTTGCCGCAATTTTCTTTATTTTTTCCGCCTTGCTAAGTTCTTTTTCTTCTTCCTGTACGGGCGAAGTTACAACCGGAGAGTTAACAACGGGCTTTTGTATGTTCTTATTTACCGCATTTGACAATAAATTTGTTTGAGAATTAATGTTTGCAAAGACATTTGTATCCATTTTTACTTCCTTTTCTTACACACAAATATATAAAAAAATTTAGGATACTTTTCTTGCCCTTTTAATTTACTTAAATTTCTTTTTGTTACAAAACTTTATATTAATGTATGCCCTGCATTCAAGAAGCAAACGCAACACTATAATGTTGAAAAATTTGTTTGGGTGTCATATAATTGAGGATTTTCATCTGTCGGTTATTAATCAAATCTACAACATACTCAATTTTTTCATTCGTTATTGTAGCAAAGTTTGTTCCTTTCGGGAAGAACATTCTTATTAATCCGTTAATATTATAAATTATATTTTTTCCGACTTTTGTTTGTACAAAATATATCCGAGAATACCCAAAATGATATTAGGCAAATTGGCGGCCAAAACGGCAGGAATGGTGTTATTGTAACCGACGGACAGAGAGAACGCTCTGATTACGTAATAAAAGAAAATAATTGCAATGCTGAATAAAAAGCCTCTGTTATGGCGAACTCTCGGGGGAGTAATTGCCAACGGAATACCGAGCAAAACAAAAACAAATGTTGTAATCGGCAATGCAATTTTTTCCCAAAAACGAACTTTATATTTTGACAAAGTTTTTGCGGATAACTTTTCGGACGGTGAAGCGAATAAATATGGGTATAATTCTTTAAAATTCAAATCCGAACCGTCATTTTTCTTATCGAGTTGTTTTTGAATATCACTTCCGAAATCAATAATTGTTTTTTCGCTCCATGAAGTGCTTAAATTTTTATCCTCTTTTGAAACGGTATAACCGGAAGCATTGTCAAACTGCCAGCCTTGCATTACGGAAGAGCCGGATTTTGCCTGAAGAATTTGTATTTTGTTCTTGTCTGATAAATCAAGAATTGAAACATTGTAAAACTTTTTATCTTCACATCTTTCAACATAAAAAAGACGTTTCAAATAATTACCTTCTTTTAATTCTTTAATTGAGAAATTACGTTTACCTTCCGGAATGTTACGTTGAACAAGGGCGTACAAAGCCAATGTTTTAGACTGTGAAACCGTCATAGGCACAATCGTTTCATTAATAAAGAAAGTAAGAAATGCCATAACGACGGCAAATGCAAATACAGGTTTTGCAACACGTTTTATGCTTATTCCGCAGGCTTTCATTGCCGTGATTTCTGATTGCAGACACAATTTATTTATGGTCATGACGGTTGAAAACAAAACGCTCATCGGGATTGTCATAACGATAACCGAGGGCAAATTTAACAAAATTATCATAAGTGCGATTTTAATCGGCATGCCGTAATCGGAAATTTGTTTAATTAATGAAATAAAAGTATCCGAAGCAAAAATTATTGAAGTAAAAACCACTATCCCCAAAATAAAAACTTCAATTATTTGCTTTAAAATATATTTATCTAAAATTGTCGGATTAAACAAAGATTTCATAATTAAATTTTAAAACAAAAACACACAATTTCAAAGACAAAACATTAATAAAAAGCTATGTTTAATTTTATGAAACAGTTAAAATACGGGTTAAATAAAGCCTGTGAGTTCATTTTTTACAAGTTGTTTTAATTCGGGATAAAGTATCACACAACTGTCTTTAAATACAGATTTATTTAATATGTTAACAAAATCTTTATGTTTTTTGTGCTTAATATTCGTCAAAGAATGTTTTTCAAAATTTTGAGCTATTTGAGTATCTTGCGTTTTTCTAAGAGCCCAAAATTCGGCGGTTGCATTATTTTTTTTAGCCAATTTAACAAATTTTTCCATTTCTTTATAGTTTTCATCGTACACAACAAAAATCATTCTAAAATGTTTTAATATGCCATTTTGTTTCATTTTTGAATATAATTTAATATTTTTCATAACACTGTCATATTTTCCGCCACGAATTATTTTATTATATGTAAAACGGGTAGCACTGTGTAATGATAAAGTTATAGTTTCTGTTCTGTCATAAACATTTAATTCTCTTAATTTTTCTTCCGTTGCAAGAATACCGTTTGTATGAAAATGAAATTTTAAATTCGGATATTTTAATGCGGCTTTTTTTATAATCATTGTTTCTTTGAAACTTGCAAACGGTTCACCACTGCAACCAAATCGCAGTTGTTTTGCATTTTTAAATATCGGAAGCCATATATTATCTATTTCATCTTCAAGATTTTCTCTTTTATATTGAGTATAATAATTTTTATCTCTGCATATTTTGCATCTTACGTTACAGGTATTATCGGAACTGATTGAAATTTCTTCAGGAAATTCATTAACTACAAGATTGTAACCTTTTTTTATTTCTTCATCTTGACACTTTCTGTTACAAATATCATTGCATAACGAGTAATCTTTATTTAAAATTCTTTTTCTTAATTCTTGTACTTTCTCTCCATTCCATATTTTTTCAAAGGAAGAATTGTATATATTCCCGATAGAATAGTAATTCACAAACGGAGGACAGCAATTATAGACATCACCATTTTCATAAATTTCTATTCTATTGAACGGTTGCGAACAAAACATAATCTCTCCTATATCAAAAGTATCTTATCACCCTTAATTTTTCATTACAACTTTTCAATAAATTTTAAATATGTTACAATTTCATGGGAAAATGAGTTATTATGTTTAATTTATTTGAAAAATTTAAAAAATATCAAGAAAAAAAAGATATAGACAAAATGAAACTTTTGGAAATCCAAGAAAATGCGATAAATGAAAACGGAGAATATTTATCTTGCAAATTTATTCAAGGCGGAATTACATTTATGCATTCTTCAATTCGTGTGTGTTGTTCTCACAAATGCGGGGTATCTTTTGTTGAAAATTACAAAGGAGAAGATATTGATTGGAAAAAAGCAGATAAACAAAGAAAAGAAATAATTGAACAATGTAAAAAAGGGTATATTCCTCAAAATTGTAAAGGTTGCGTAGATTTACAAAAACAGAAATGGGAAGATCAATCGTTAACTGATGAGATATATCTAAATTATTGGAATCATTGTAATTGCGGTTGCGTATATTGTGTCCAATCAAATAATGGTGAATATCTGCAAACAGAGGTTAAACCAAGCGATTTTTATAGTGCATATAAACATATAAAGTATTTATACAAAAATAACATGGTTTCAAAACAAGCCCATATAGAGCTTGTTGGCGGAGATTTAACTTTGCTTGACGAGGCTGATGACATAATTAATTTATGCTTAGATTATGGTGTTGGAAGAATGTCTTTCCATTCTGCTTGTATTGGCTATTCAAAAGGAATTGAAAGAGCATTAAAAGAAGCACCTTTGGTTGATTTTGATTTCTCATTGGATGCCGGTTCACGAGAATTATACGCAAAAATAAAAAGAATTGATGCGTTTGACAAAGTTGTCGAAAATATAAAACGATATCTTGCTTGTTCAGAAAAGGCAAAAGACTTTTTAGTTGCTAAATATATTATTGTTGACGGTTTGAACGATAGTGTTGAAGAACTTGATAAATGGCTAAATTTGATTAATGAACTTGGTATAAAACATTCAAAAATTGATGTAAACTTCAGAAAGTTTTTCCCGGAATTCCACAACAGTAACCCGACTGTTCCTGAACATTATTATTCTATGCTTGAACATTACAATAAGAAAATTAAAAAATATGGAATACAGGATCATTGCTGGGAATTCACAAGACGTGTATTTGAAAATGGCGGAATTCCGACAGGTTATATAAAACAGGATACCTGAAAACATAAATTACAATTTTTCCCAATCATTTTTTAAACGTATCAAAGTTTCTTTAATATCGGCATTGTTAATTAAAATGTTTTGAATACAGTTTGATGACAGGGTATTTA
>CAZHCP010000057.1:0-11315 GCA_964531015.1 uncultured Muribaculaceae bacterium | reverse complement strand
AGCGGATAAGAAAGTTTTATCGCAAAATGCAATTTGCAATATTCAAATGGCATATTCTCCCGCCTTCGGTAATAATTGACTCGCATTCGATTAACTCCACCGAATATCATCATCCGATTTTGTCAAAAGTATATTAATCGAAGCATAAAAACTTAGGATTAATATGAAACAAACCCTGCAGAAAATTTTTACAAAGTCCTCTCCCTCACAGGATGAATGTTTTAATTTTTTGCGTAAATTATATATTTTATGTTTAATGCACTTTCATAATCTCCAATATCAAATAATTGTTTAAAAATTTATCTTGCTTTCTTAAAATACAAAACATTTAATTTAGTTACTCCTTTTTACTTTTTCCAATTTAAAACAGCGGAAGCCTTCAAATTTAGAAAATCTTAAAGATAGAAGTAACAATTCCAAACAAAACCGATAACATTTTCTGTTATTGTTTTAAACCCGAATTATAAAAGCAGGCGAAAACAAAAGACAGTGTTGAAGTTGCTTAAACTTTTATAGAATTGGTTTCCATAAGTTTTTGCATTGCCTTTTTTGCATTTGCATATTCATCTGAAATGCCGATTGTAAAGTTTATTGATTCCAAATCTCTTGCCAATGCTTCTTTGCAGGCATACATGTCTTTTAAAGTGCAATTATTCAGGTTGTCATCAAGATTTTTGGGAGAATTATATAATTTTTTGTATATTCTTTGTGATTTATCGTCAAATCCGGGTAATCTTTTTTTATAACCGTAATACTTATGTAATGCTCTTATTAGTACAAAAATATCCGTTGCACCGTAATTTAATATTATCATTTCATTTGTTTTAAAACTGAATTTTATTTTTTTATTCGTAAAAAATTCCGTTATAAAATTCAGATATAAAGCATTAAATCCTTTTAGCGGAGTTATAAAACCTTCTTTTTCGTTTATATACAAAAGTAATTTTTCGGCATTTGGAATTTTATGAACCTTAATTCCTTTCATTTTGACAAATTGCAATAATTTATCGGGTTTATCGGAATATTTTTTGATTATATTTTTCAAACAGGTATTAATTTCCGATTTCTGTTCTTCCGTTTTAAGCGATAATTTTAACGAACAATCCGCATTAACCGCCCTTTTTGTTGTTGAAAAACTGAAACAATTTTTGGTTGTTTCTTTCTTTGACGTTAATTTTTTTAAAGTTGTTAATATTTGTTTTTTTATATTTTCCATAATTTTCATAATATTCCTCTTTTATATATAAAAACATTTTTAATGCAAATATTGCCATTAGCGTTTATAATAAGTAAAGATTATGGGGAAACAGTTTGAACGGATTTTATAAAGGATATATTCCATATTTATTTATATTGCCTGCAATGGTGTTTTTATTCGTGTTTTTCTTTTTGCCGTTTTTTCAAACGATAGTAATGAGTCTTTTGGATTATTCCGGTGATATCTATTCTCCGGTTTTTGCGGGTCTGAATAATTATAAACTTTTATTTTCTTCCCGTGAATTTTATACATCGGTATTAAATACATTTTTGTTTTTGCTTGCGGTTGTTCCCGTTTTAACGGTAGTTCCTTTAATAACCGCAATATTTATAAATCAAAAAATAAGAGGAATTTCGATATATAAGGTGTTGATATATTTGCCCGTTATAGTTTCCATAGTGGTTGTTGCAATAGCGTTTAAGTGGTTGTACGCAAGTGAAGGAATTTTAAATTATATTATCGGTTTGGTCGGAGTAAATCCTGTCGGATGGCTCACCGATACGAAATTTGCAATGTTGTCGGTTGCCATTGTAACCATATATAAGGGTATCGGCTATTATATGATGATATACTTATCCGCATTAATGTCCGTTCCGCAGGATTTATATGAAGCGGCAGAGGTTGACGGAGCCGATACGGTTCGCAAACATTTAACCGTTACCGTTCCCGAAATTATGCCGGCTTTGGCTCTTGTTGTTACCGTTTCTTCTATTTCGGCATTAAAGGTTTTTACAGAAATATACGTTATGACAAAAGGCGGCCCTTTAAATTCAACAAAAACAATTGTTTATTATATATATGAAAGAGCTTTTGAAAACTTGGATTTATCAATGGCTGCGACATCTTCCGTTGTTCTTTTGTTGGTAATTCTTTTGTTTTCGATTGTCAATATTACTTTCTTTGAAAGGAAACGTTATAAGTTATGATAAACGGGAAAAAAGTTTTAAACGGGATTGTTTCTCATTCGTTTTTGATTTTTATGTCAATTTTGTCATTGTTTCCTTTTTTATGGTTGATATCAACGGCATTAAAAGGTTCGGGCGAAAATATTTTTGAATATCCGCCGTATTTTATTCCGAAAGATTTTACTTTTGAAAATTTTGTTTCGGCTTGGAAACAAATTCCGTTTTTATTGTATTTTTTTAACAGCTTTTTGGTTGCGGCTTTTACGGTCGTGTTAAATCTTATATTTTCCTCATTGGCTGCATATCCGTTGGCAAGAATGAATTTTAAAGGAAAAAACTTCGTTTTTTGTTTGATTTTATCAACCATTATGATTCCTTTTCAGGCAATTATGTTGCCGGTTTATTTGATTGTTTTAAAATTGCGTTTGGTTGATTCTTACGGATATGTGTGCGGATATTTAGGCTTGATTTTGCCGTTTGCGGTTAATGCTTTCGGAATATTTTTAATGAGGCAGGCTTTTTTATCCGTACCGAAAGAAATGGAAGAAGCAGCATTTATAGACGGATGCAGTGTGTTTAACATTTGGAAAAACATTCTTCTTCCGATGTGTGCACCCACTTTGGCGGTTTTGGCAATTTTTACTTTTATCGGTTCTTGGGGAGAGTTCTTATGGCCGAGCATTGTTTTAACGGATAAACATTTATATACGTTGCCTGTCGGAGTAAATGATTTGCAGGGTATGTTCAGTGCGAATTGGAGATATATTGCGGCGGGTTCGGTAATCTCAATTATTCCGATAATTATTTTTTTTGTAACAATGCAAAAATATTTTGTTTCGGGACAAAATGAAGGTGCGATAAAAGGTTAAAATCGAATGTTTAAAATATTAAAGCGGTTCAAAATTGAACCGCTTTTGCTTATTTCCCTGCCATTTTCTTTTTGTTTGTGTTGTTATCTTATCCTTCAATTTCAAAATTATTACTTAAATATTCTTTTGCTTCATCTTCAGATATATCGTAATTATACATTAAATCTTCAAGTGCATTTTCATCGATGTAAGGAGTATTATTTTCAAATTCGTTGTTTGTATCAACGGAAAATATATCTTCATCGGGTGATTGTAAACAAAAATCAACTTCCGAGAAATCGTCTTTCTTTTCGTCCTTTTGTTCAAATATTTTTATGGCTTTGTTGTTAAAACCGTTGATATCGGAAAATAAACTCATTTTATCCTCTTTTTTTATAGTCCTCGTATATATATAAACAATATATCTTTTTAATAATTGCCCGTTTTTTATATAAAAATATCATTGTTTTGGGAAATGCTGACAGCTGTTGAGTTTTGATATGTTTTAAAATGTAATAATTTGTAACATTATAAAAACAAGGGGTTGAAAGTTGTATTGTTTTTGTTTGTTCTATATAATTATTGTATTGATTGATGGAACTTTATTATGTCTGATATAACAGCTGAAAAACTTGCACAAAAAACAAGGGGGAAAATATATACTCCTCAAAATATTGTTAAGCATATTTTAAACTTATCTTCATATTGCGGTGAAAATATTTTGAATAAACACGTTATTGACAACAGTTGCGGTGACGGAGCTTTTCTTATTGAAATCGTTGACAGATATATAAATGTTGCATTGAATGCAAATAAATCGCCCGAGGAAATTCGCTCCGATTTATCAATGTATATTCACGGAATTGAAATTGATGACTGCGAACATAAAAAAGCGGTTCAAAATGTTTCGTGCGTTGCGGAGAAATACGGAATTTTGAATGTTGATTGGGATATTATTTGCGGGAATACTTTGGAGATAAATAAGTATGACGGGAAAATGTCTTTTGTACTTGGAAATCCGCCTTATGTCAGAGTACATAATTTGGGTGAAAGTTTTGAAAAAGTTAAATCTTATAACTTCGCTCAAAACGGTATGACCGATTTGTTTATTGTCTTTTATGAAATCGGACTTAAAATGTTGGATAAAACCGGCATTCTCGGCTATATTACACCGAGTTCTTTATATAACAGTCTGGCGGGTAAAGGTATGCGAAGGTATTTTGTTAAAAACAATATTATTCGCAAAGTTGTTGATTTAAAACACAATCAGGTTTTTAATGCGACCACATATACGACAATTATGGTTCTTTCGCATGATAATTCCTCTTCCACGATTAAATATTATGAATATGATATACAAGCCGACGGCTTGATTTTTGTTGATGATTTATCTGACGATGATTTCTTTATTGACGGTAATTTCTATTTCTCGTCCAAAGAAAAATTGAATTACTTGAAAAATATTTTAAACAATTCTAAAAAAAATAATTCGATAGAAGTAAAAAACGGTTTCGCCACTTTAAAAGACGATTTTTTTATAGGAAATTTTGATTTTTCGGAATTTCTTATTCCCGTTATTAAAGCCTCTACGGGAGAACAAAAATCCTGTATTTTCCCTTATGAAAACAATGTTTTAATCCCTTATGAAAAAATCCGTAAAAACCCGAAATTAAAAGAATATTTTGAAAAACATAAAGATACTCTTGCCAAAAGAAGTTTGGATAAAAAAACTCAGTGGTATGCTTTCGGACGTTCACAGGGGATAAACGATGTTTATAAAAATAAATTCGCAATCGGTTCTTTGATTAAGGACATAAAAAGCATTAAATTATTCCCTTGTAAATCGGGCATGGGTGTGTATGGCGGTTTGTATATTTTGTCCGATTTCTCTGAGGAAAAAATGAAAAATCTTTTATTAAATGAAAAATTTGTTAATTATATTATGCTATTAGGCAAATATAAAAACGGAGGATATTATACTTTTTCTTCTTCGGATTTGAAAAAATTTTTGGAATATGAAACAAAAGATGAGGTTAGAAATAATGAACAACTCGGATTTTTTATTAACACTTAAAAAATCGTTTATAACGTGCTTGGGTACAAGTGAGCGAAGTAATGCCAAATTAAAGATTTTGCACGGTAAAATATCACAGGATATTTTTTGTTGTTTAAACGATAAATCCTATAAAATATATTCTCTCGGTTTTGGAGAAGGAAAAGAGAAAAAAATCAGAGGTCGTTATGTTGATAAAGCCGTTGACATTACGATTGAAAAAAGCGGAAAAGTGATTGCCGGAATTGCGGTTAAATTTGTAATGAGTAATTACTCTCAAAATTCGAATAATTATTTTGAAAGCATGCTTGGTGAAACCGCAAATATTCGTGCCGAGGGAATACCGTATTTTCAAGTGTTTATTATTCCTGATATTTTGCCGTATTATGAAAAAGACGGTACGATTTCGCATTGGGAACATATTTGCGAACATCATTTAAGTAAATATATAAATCTGTCAAATGATGATGACTTTTGCTACAAACATATACCCGATAAATTTTTAATGTTTATTATTCACATAGAGAGCAGTGATTTAAAGCGTTTGAAAACAAAATCGGATTTTAAAAATTATTTTTTGAATAATGAATTTTCGCTGAGTTTGTCCAATTTGAATTTTAATTTCGGTCAAAATATTGTATTTAATGATTATTCCAAATTTATAACTGAGATAAGAATATTAATCTAAACCTGTTATGTAATATTAAAATACATTATTATTCCCGGAATAAACGATAATTATGAACAGGTTGATGATTTTTTAAAAGTTACGAAAAAAACTAATTGTGTTGAAATTCGTTGTGATTTAGAGCAAGAATGGTATAAAAAAAATAAAAATAATATTGATAAAATTATACCTTTATTTAAAGTAATGAAATACATGGATATGCAAGCAAAGGCAATAAATTTAGTGCACTTCTTTAACATAGTTCCATATCGACTAATCGAAATGTACCCGAAAGAATACGAAGCCGTGAAAATCGAAAAAGATACATAAAAAAGAAAATAAAATGAGCGAGAAGTGAAAAACAGAAAAAATAACAAATTAAAGAACTAAAAAATTATAAAAATAAACGGGTTAAATGCTTCTTTTTCTGACATCCCCAAGCTGTTTTGCCCGCAAAATAAAAAATACGCTACCACATTATACCATCTGTCGTAACGTTATCCGTTTTTATAAATCCAAGCAAATTTTTTTAACGGTTGACATTTTATAGACATTTGTCTATAATGATATTATGCTAACAACAAAACAAAAAATATTCTTTGAAAAACTTAAAGAATTATACGGAAAAGAAATTCTCCCCAGTTTTGACATCATCGCCAAAGATTTCGGATTTAAACACAAAAACTCCGTTTGGCAATATTTCAATAAATTAAAGGAAGAAAATCTTATTATAGAAACAAATAATCGGTTCTATATAAACAAAGAACTTTTCGGTGCCGTTCTTTTTTCTTCCGTTGTTAAAGCCGGTTTCGCCTCCGTTGCTGATGAATATGTGGAAAAAAGAGTTTCGCTTGACGAAAGTTTTGAAATTAACAACCCTTCTACCTTTTTATTCACTGTATCGGGCGATTCAATGATTGATTTGGGAATTTTTGAAGGTGATAAAGTTATTGTCAAAAAAACAAATATCGCAAACAACGGTGACATTGTTGTCGCTTTTATTGACGGAGGTTATACGCTCAAAACTTACAGAAACAAACAAAATAAAGTTTGGCTTGAACCCGCAAATTCCAATTATCCTAACCTCTACCCGAAAGAACAACTCGTTATTTTCGGTGTGGCACAAGGAATTGTACGAAAATTATAAGTAAACTGTTTATTCTTCCAAGGCGGGATATATCCCCTGTATATTCCGCCAAGTTTTTTTAATTGTTTTTGCTGTTATACTTAACATTTAAAGGATTGGTACTTTCGGTTTATAAATATTATGAAAGACAAAGTTATATTACATGTTGACGGAAACAACTTTTTTGTAAGTTGCGAAATGCTTATTAACCCTGAACTTGCGGGCAAGCCGGTTTGCGTTTTGAGCAATAATGACGGTTGTGTGGTATCCCGTTCAAACGAGGCAAAAAAACTCGGTGTCGCTATGGGCTTGCCTTATTTTATGGCAAAAGAAAAATTTAAAAACGTAATCTTTCTTAGTGCAAATTTCACGCTGTATCAGGAAATTTCTTCACGATTTATGCAATATTTAAAGAAATATTCGGATAAAATTGATGTTTATTCCATAGATGAAGCATTTTTGGATGTCACCGGCATAAACAATGTTTTTAATATTTCGTTTCCCGATTTCGCAAAAAAAGTAAAAGAAGATATAAAGAATGAAATAGGAATAAATGTTTCTGTCGGAATTTCAAATTCCAAAATTCTTGCAAAACTTGCAACTCACAAGGCAAAGCATGCAAACGGGTTTTATTTTATCCCCAAAAAATCAATAAAGGATGAATTGCGAAATATTGATATTGAAGAAATATGGGGCGTTGGAAAAAATACGGCACGAAAACTCAAAGCAAACGGCATTTTTTTTGCAGAACAAATTTTGAATAAAGATGATGATTTTTTCAAAAATCTTCTCGGCAAAAAAGGTTTGGAATTAAAATACGAATTATCGGGAACAAGCGTTATTCCATTGACGGGAGTTGAAGAAAAGCCGAAATCAATTCAAAAGACGAGAGCTTTTCCGATATTTACAAAAGATAAACGCTACATAAAAGAAGAATTGAATTTCCATCTTACGAATGTATGTAAGAAATTAAGAAAATACGGTTTAAAAACTTCTCACGTTGGCGTAATGTTAAGAACAAAAGATTTCCGTGTATATTTTACGGACAAGATTCTTGATTATTACACAAATTCCGAATTAACGCTTGTAAAAGAAACCAACGAAATTTTTGAAAATATTTATTCGGAAGAAATAATTTATCGTTCCTGCGGAATTATAGTATATTCGTTAAGCGATGTTTGCGATAATCAATTAAATTTATTTCCTGACGAAAATAAAATAAAAGCGGGTAAAATCGGGGATTTATTCGATAAAATCGAAAATAAATTCGGAAGTTCCGTTTTGGCCCTCGGGAAAACAGGAATATCCGAAATCAAAGTAAAACACAAACGGGTTATAAAAAGGACACCATTTTAAGTTATTTTAAAATATTATCATTTCAATTGGAAAGAGTTTTATTTATATGCTATAAAATTATTGAGGGAATAAGGATATTGAAAAAACACATTTTTTTGATTTTCATAACAGTCGTTTTATTTGCAGGAGTAACAACACTTTCGGCAAATTCAGAAGTTATTAATCTCGGTAATGTTGAAAAGAACAAAATAAATCTGAAAAAACAAACCGATTTTGATCAAAAAAATCTGGTTTTAAATAACAGAGAAGACATTGAAGAATTAATAAAAATGCAAAAAGAAGAAGAAATCAAAGATATCGAACTTCTTTGGCGTGAAACAATTAATAACAACACCCTTATAAAATTCACGATGAACAAACTAAACACGCCGGAATCGCAAAGACGTTTGCACTCATCGCTTATGGCAAAGAGCCTTTCCTCGGTAATATACGGGGCAAGTTTTATTCCGATGTTCACGGGGTCAAATGCAATGTTACAATCGGCTTCTTTTTCCGCAGGACGTTTGGCAAACAATTTTATAAATAAAGAAGGCACGGCGGGTGAAAACGCTCCGATTACGGATACGGAATTAATCCAATTGGCAGGTACGATTGAAGAATTACAGGAAAAAATTATTTCATCTTACTACCAATACAAAGCCGCACTTAATAAGTTAAAGGACATCAGGTCAAGAGTAATTTTATATAACAGAAATTACTCAAACGCACTTGCGAAAAACAATATTACGGAAATCGTAGTTTCTTCCGCTTTATATGAGGAAATGCAGTTAGCTGAATACAAGCAGGAACAGGAAGCAAAAAAATATTATTTATCACTTGAACGTCTTGCAGGCAAAAAAGCGGTCGATAGCCTGATTCTTTCGCAGTATGCACTAAAAAATCAATTGATTAATGTGGAAAAAATAAAGAAAAAATGAAAAAACTTGTAATTACATCACTTATTATATTAATGTTTACTCAAACTTCAATTGCGAGTATGCAAGAGGAATTGATTAGACCCAAAAGTCCTGCATACAGATTAGGTTTGACATACAATATTGAAAAAGAATACAAAATAACCGATATAAAGAATAAAAAAACGGAAAAAACCGCAGCATACGAAAAAAAATACATTAAAAATTCTACCTATGCCGACAGCTCTTTAAAAGATCTTTCCGATGAAATTTCAAAACTTCTCTCAATTGAAAAAGAAGAAATGCTTGAACACATACAAATTTTATGGGCGGGTGCGGCACTAAGAAGTGAAACGATTAAATTTGCACTTTATAAATTATCAAATCCGGATTCCGATAAACCGGACGAAACCATTATAAAGAAGATAATAAGACCGCTTTCAACCGCATCTTCAATTGCCGGTGCCGGAATAGGGAACCCGATAAGTGCCACGACGGCTCTTGTCAGCGGGCATTTGTTAAATTCGTTGTCCTTTAACGATAAAGACCTTAACTACAAATATACAAAAGTAACCGATGCGGACATGATTGTATTAATTACGAAGGTTGATAATTTACAAAAAAAGGTTGTTGACAAGTACTTTGACTACATGACAAGTTATAATCTTCTGGTTATGTCCGAAAAAAATCTGAAAAAGCGTGAGGAACGCTATGCTTCGGGACTTTATCAAACGGAAGAACAATTGCTTGTAGCCGATGCGTTTTATCGTTCCGCAATTGATAATAAAGCAAAACTCGACCTTGAATTTTTGGAAAACAGGGCAGCATTGGAACAACTTGTCGGAATTGAAGCTTTGATTGAATTTGAAAAACTTATAACAAAAAAATAATCAGGTTTTGTATAAAACTTGTAAATATCCATAAATTAATTATAAGAGATTGAAAAATAAAAGATAATATCCGCAGTGAATATTTAACAAAAAAAAGGATACAAGTCATAAGATTTTGGAATAATGAAATAAATGAGAACAGAGAAGGGGTTTATCAAAAAATTATTGACAGCATTAATATGTAAATTTTAAAACCACCCCTCTACAACGGGAGAGGGGTTGGGGGTGAGGGTTTGCAGAAAAATAAGAACTTTTGAACTTTGAAAATAAACAAAAAATTCAAAATTCCCCTCGCCAGCGGGAGAGGGGCTGGGGGTGAGGGTTAATTTTAAATTTATTAAAATTTCAAATATTAAGAAAGAAAATAACTTTTTAACCCGCCTCAAAATTTAATTTCTCAACGCAGTGTTTTTTATCAAAAACAATGGTATCGAAATTAAATTTTTGAGGCAGATTTTTTTAGAGAAACACAAAAAATAAGCAAAAAATTCAAAACACCCCTCTACTGCGGGAGAGGGGTCGGGGGTGAGGGTTTGCTGATATTAACAAATAAAATCAATTAAATGGTTTTTATTTACAATATCCTGCCCAATTAAAAATAATTGACAAGATATTGCTTTTGTATAACAAAATACATTTCCTTGTTTTGTATTTATATTTTTCAAGATAACCCTCATCCTAACCTTCTCCCGTTGGAGAAGGAACATGGTAAAATTTCACTTATTTTTTTGCATTAAACAAACCCTCATCCTAACCTTCTCCCGTTGGAGAAGGAACAAGATAAAATTTCACTTTTTTTATATTAAATTAACCTTCACCTAAATCCTTTTCCGCCCGAGAGGATGTTGCAAAATTCTTTGTTTTAATAAATCATCGGTGCAAAAAATTAATAACACCCCTCTCCGGCGGGAGAGGGGCTGGGGGTGAGGGTTTGCTGATATTAACAAATAAAATCAATTAAATGGTTTTTATTTACAATATCCCGCCCAATTAAAAATAATTGACGAGATATTGCTTTTGTATAACAAAATACATTTTTTTGTTTTTGTATTTATATTTTTCAAGATAACCCTCATCCTAACCTTCTCCCGCAGGAGAAGGAACATGACCTGAACTGCACCTCCATGAACTGCACCTCAAAAAGCGGGCAAAATTTAAACCGCAATTCTACTGCCGGAAAAAATTATGGCAGTGAGTCGATTATTTGAACGCAAGTTATCCGCAAGAACAAAAGAAGAAAAAAAGACCTGTATTCAAGCAAAACATTAAGTTTTGTTACAAACGGAAAAGTCAGGTATAACAAGGGTTTTGAAAAAAAT
>CAZHCP010000056.1:0-11786 GCA_964531015.1 uncultured Muribaculaceae bacterium | reverse complement strand
TGATATAATAAAATAAGATGATTAGGAATATATTATGAACAAAGAAGAACAAATAAAAATTATTGAAGATATGCAGGCCGTTGTCGAACAAATGAGGCTTGATGATTTGGAGGAAGACCCTTCCCTTGATGAAGAAATGTTTGAGTGCGGTTGTTGCGGCAAAACAAAATCACTCGCAGGGTCAATTCAATACGGGAAATACAGGCTTTGCAACGATTGCGTTTTATTGGCGGAAACAGGTTTTGCAATCGGTAAGTTTAAAAATGTAAATGAGCTTATCAAAGCAATGGAAGATACGCGCCTTGAAGAAATGTGCGAATATATCAAACAACAGGAAAACAGAGAAAATAACTGATATGAACAGATTAACATATTTATCGTCAAATCTGCGAGAAGGTCGCATAATAAGATGGCCGAGCGAGTGTTTCCCGCTCCCCGTTTATATTGCACCCTGCACTTGGTATTCGATGAACGAAGCAGACCGCTATACTTATACAAATATGTTAATTGATGCTTTAAACATGTGGGAAAAACTTTCCGGAGGCAGAATTTCTTTTACGGAAGCAAGGTCTTTGAATGATTCACAAATAAATATAGAATGGCGTAGAGTCGACAGAAAATCTTTGGGTAATTGCACTTTCAGCTTTGATAAACAGTCAAGATTATATTCCGCAGAAGTTTCTATCGGTATTTCCGACGGCATTATTCACAAACAATATATGGATGAAAATGAAGTTTTCCACACGATTTTGCACGAAATAGGGCATGCTTTGGGTTTGGGACATTCAAATAATCCCGGTGATATTATGTACACTCCCCACCAATACGGTATAATTAATCTTTCTCAACGTGACATTAATTCTTTAAAATGGTTATATGATTTGCCTTGGGGGGCTTCGATTTCCGCACTTAATTCAAAATACGGTGTTTCCTTTGACAATGTTGATGATATAATTATGCACTTATCCAAAAATAAAGGCGGTTCGGCAAGTTTTCAAACCGTCGTTAAAAATTCGGCTCAAAAGTCAAGAAACCTTGAAGAAGAACAAGACAAACTTGCACAAATGAAAAAGTTTCAAATTTCAATACAGCACATTAAATTACCGAAAGAAATGACCGATAAATTTAAGAAGATGTAATTTTTATTTTTTATGCAATAATTAAATGGAGAGCAGTCGAGCAATCGCGTATAAATTAATTTATATGAGGAAAGTCCGGACACCTCAGGGCAGAACGACGGATAACGTCCGCCGAAAGTGATTTCAGGACAAGTGCCACAGAAAAGTAAACAACCGCAAGGTTCAGGTGCAACGGTGGTGTAAAAGACCACAGGAAATGCCGAAAGGTATTTGCCGGGTAAACTCCGTTCGGGTGCAAGATTGACTAAAAGATTAAGGTGACCCGCCGTCTTTTGAAAAATCGCTTGAGTAGTAGGGCAACTTACTTCCCAGACAGATGATTGCTTAGAAACAGAATCCGGCTTATGAGCTGCTCTCTTTTTCCCATACTCGGGTTATTTCGTCCAATCGTTTTTGATTTAATGCTTCTTCAGGAAAACCTCTGATAATTGTTTCACATAAATCAATATCTTTTAAATCCAATAAGTTGTCTTTGTCTTCGCTTTTTTGTGGCGGTTTGGGGCGTGTGCCGATACTTGTTTTTAAATCTATTTGTAATTTTGCATTGAGGTATGTTTCTCTTTTGGCATAGTCGGAATGTCTTATCATGTTATCCGAAATATCCGGATTTTCGGAAGTATATGCAAAATCGCATAAATATCTCACAAGAGCCATTTCCGTATCGTCAATTTCATCGTGTGCTTTTTCAAGTACGTTTTTACCGCCGAAATCAACTCTTTGGTTTATACCGACGATTTCAAATATTTGGTCACGCTTAAAGAGCAATTTTTTATGAAGTTCATATCCCGAATACAAAGTAAAAAACAAGGACGGATTCATTTTATGTGAGCTTGGTAAACCTATGTGCATGTTTAATTTGTCGCTTTTGCTTCTTTCTTTATATTTATCATCAGGCGGATATAAAATTAACGGTTCTTCCGCAAACACAGGCTCATTCGGGTCAATTGTAATATGGTATTTTTTATCATCTTCATTATACGTGTAATGCTGAATATCGTAAGGTTTTTCACGATATTTTAACACGGGAAAATTTTCGTATCCTCTGCCGATAAAACAATCCTGATTAGGGAAAAGTGAAACAATTTCATTTATTAAAAGTGCATCTTCATAGTAAAAAACAGGCGGAACGTCATGCACGGATACATCACCGATATCGGTGTATTCGTCGATATATATTGATTTAAAACTTCTTGTATAAATTGAATTTTTATTATCTGCTTTTTGGGGCAAACTTTGTTTTGTATTTCTATTTTGAATATTTTTTGCATTATATTTTGGAATGTTCGGCGTAATTGAAGAAATTTTCATACTCTCTCCTTTGTTTTATTTAAAACCCATAAAAAAAAAATTTGCGGATATTTTTTTGTAAAAAAAAATTTACATTTTACAAAAAATTGTCAAATAAAAATTTGTTCGGATATTAAGCTATTGTAATTACAGCCGGCATAAAAATTTTATGAGAATCAATAACACAAAAAATACGCCGAATAACCGGGTAAATAATTCTGTCCGCAATCAAGGACAGACATTCGGCAGTGTGAAAACTTCGGGAAATGTTATGTATTTTCCGGATAAAGTCGGCAAGTTGGCATTTTATACCGGAACTTATGTCGGAACACCGGAAAGTAAACTTATCACAGGGACATTATGTGCTATATGCCAACCGTTAATTGACATGGCTTTTGCACCAGAGGATAAAAAGGTAGATTCTGCAATTAAATCAAGTGCAAAGTCAATTGCCGGAACACTTACCGGGGTTTCAATCCGTAAACTTTTTATTTATTTATGCCGAAAAAACATTAAAATGGCGGAACGTGGGGATAAAGGATTTGTCGAGAATGAGTTTTTGATGGCGAAAAATATTTTTACGAGGTTATTCCGTCCGAGATTTATTTTAAATCAAATGAAGTATCTTAACAGACCCACAAGTTATACATACCACGGGCGGAGGCTGATGGACAGAGATGAAATCTATTACATTTATCAAAGACAACTGGATAAGTATAATAATTTTCTGGGGGCTTCATTGGCTTTGGTGACTATGGTTTTATTTACCAATTCGGCAATTGACGTTCCTTTGACAAGTGATATTCAGGATTTGTTATCAAAAATTATCAAAGAGAAAAAGAACTTTTTAACTTCCGTCGGTGAAGTTTGTAATGAACGAAAAGATAAGATAATTAATTGGTTTAAAGACCGCAAAAAAGACCTTTTGAAGATTAAAGGCGATGTCGTTTCAATAAAAAATATTATTGAACCTTATTTTGAAAAATTCAAGAAAGCAAAAAAGGTTAAGAAAGACAATAAATGATACATAGTCTGTATAAAATAAAAAAAAGATTATTAAGTGATTCAAAAAGAGCAGTGACTATGCCTTTTCGTATAGTCAACAGACTTGTGTTTGTTCCTCTTTCAAAAATTCGTCATTCAGTCCTTTCAAAAAGAGGTTTTTACAAAGCATGTCATAAATTTTCGGATATCAACTATTATTGCTCGCAGGATACGTCACTGGCTATGGTACTTTCAACATCTTTGGCAGTATTCGCAAGCCACTGTGCTCATATTGCGGGCTTAAAAAGAAGTAATCGTGAAAATAAAGAGTTCCTTCTCGAACAGGAAAAAGCCGAGTTTAAAACAGATTTGGCATTAACAATTATTCCTCCGTTTTTAATTGACAGATTTTTTAAAATAAAAGTTGATGCAGGTGAATGTACAACACATGAAATCAGACGCCGTATGGAATGCGGGATATTGTTGCATTACGGAAAAGGCAGAAAAGACGTATATAACACCGAACATATCAAATCAATGAAAGAACTCGGGAAATTTCTCATAGAAGTAATTGCAAAAAAAATCAAAAATTTAAAGCTAAAACTTCTTGGTGCAAAAATTATCGAAAAAGCAATAAAGTTTCCGAATGTTAAAATGTATTCAACTCCGCTTGAAAAATTTGCAATGGATTTGGATTGGCAAAATAAATTCGGTATGGCTGATAACTTTGACGGTTTTAATTTTTACAAAAACAGTGCATATTCGGACATGGTTAATCAAACAAACGGTTTGAAAGTTTTACCCACACTTGCCTATACCGCCGTTATGTCAGCAATTGTCGTTCCGATTTGCAAAAACCTTATTGCAAATCGCATGTACAAAGAACAACTCGCACTTGTCGGAGAAACTCCCGAAAGTGCAAAAAGAAAGAAACGTTACGGGAATTTAAAAGATATCGGCGGTGCAAATTCAAACCCGCTTTTTGAAAGTTTTACTCCTGTTTTTAAATCTTCTTCGAAAAATAATTTCTCAGACAAAGATAATATTTTTTCCGAATTTAACAATATTACAAAAGAAAAAACGGGCATGCCGTATAAAACACTTCCTTATGTTAAAAAAACAGGTAATTTATCAATTTAATTTTTGTTATATAATAGTTATAAATAAGCCGTGTGTCCGTAGCTTAACAGGATAGAGCAAAGATCTCCGAAGTCTTTAGGTGTGGGTTCAATTCCCATCGGGCACATTTTTATTTTTTATGTAGCATTAATTAGAAATTTATAATATAATTTATTTTGAAGATTTATTATACAGGTGTGAAATGGCAAAAGAATCAGATACAGTTCCAATAGAGGTTATTATTTTGACGGCTGACCATGAAATTCACGGCACGGTTCACGTTTCAAAATATACTAAAACAAACAGAGAGTTAACCGATTTATTAAACGATAAGGAAAAACGTTTCCTTGCGGTTACTAATGCTGAAATTACGGCAAGAAATTCCAATTTGCCTCCTCGCAGATATAATTTCCTTGAAATACATATTGATTGCATTATGATGGTTCACCCTTCAAATCAGGTCGTTTTCAGAGAAACGGGTAAGGCACAGGAAGACATTGCACGTTTTAGGGAATTACGTAAAAAATTAAATCAAACCAAGCCTTTTTAGTATGGTGAATTATAATAATATTTTATTGATTAACTTTGGCGGTATCGGGGATGAAATTCTTTTCATGCCCGTTATTAAGGAGTTGCGTACAAAATTCCCGAATGCAAAAATTACGTTGTGTTTGGAAGGTCGCAGTAAGTCTTTTGTTAATCTTTCAGATTTGTTGACCGGTTATTTTTGTGTTGACATCAAAACAAAAAATAAATATTTACAAATGTTAAAGTTGTACTTTAAAGCATTATCAGGCGGTTATGATTTGGTAATTTCTTCGGGGGCAAATCCTTTGATTTCTCTCTTGTTGTTTTTTACCGGCATAAAAACGAGAGTCGGTTATAAAACCGGGGCTTTGTCCGAAAAATTATTAACCTTTGCCGTAAATTTAAACAAAAATCAGTATGCGGGAAATATGTATTTCGATTTGGTAAAACCGATTACGAACGGTGATTTTGCTCTTCCCGAAATTAATTGTGAAATTAGCGAAAAAAACAGAAATTCCGTCTTAATTCACCCCGGAGTCAGTGCAATCAGCATTGCAAAAAACATTACAAAAACAATATCCCCCGAAGGTTGGGCGGATTTAATCGTAAAACTCCTGAAAAGAGGCAAAAAAGTTTATTTGGCGGGCGGACCTGACGATCTACAATGTATCGAAAAAATCCGTAACGAATTAAAAAATAAAGATTTATCAAACTTTTTTGACTTGTACGGAAAAACAAAAAATATTATCGAACTCGTTGAATTAATAAAAAAATCCGAAGTGCTTGTTTGCTCCGATTCGGCACCAATGCACATCGGTGTCGCAACAGGTACAAAAACAATAGCGGTATTCGGGCCGACCGATGAAAAAAAATTATTGCCCCAAAGTGAAAAATTTATTGCAGTTACAAATAATTGTGAGTGTCGCCCGTGCTTATGGGATAAACGCCAAACAACCTGCGATGAATTGAATTGTTTAAAAATAAATTCGGACTTTATTCTTGATTTAATTTAATTGTTATTAATTCTACACATTTTTATTATATTTTTTTGTTTAAAGTATAATATTAACATATCATTTAATTATGAGGAGATGGCGAAAAGTGTTAAATGAAAGATATTTCCCGCAGGAAATCGAAAAAAAATGGCAGGCTCACTGGGATGAAACAGGGCTGAATAAAGTTTATAACGATACAGACAAAGAAAAATATTATATTTTGTCTATGTTGCCCTATCCGTCAGGAAAACTGCACATGGGGCACGTCAGAAATTATACGATTTCGGATGTTATTGCACGTTACAAAAGAATGAACGGTTTTAACGTTCTTCACCCGATGGGTTGGGACAGTTTCGGTTTACCTGCCGAAAATGCGGCTATTCAACACGGAGCAAATCCTAAAAAATGGACTCTTGCTAATATCGCATATATGAAAAAACAACTGAAATCATTAGGTTTAATGATTGATTGGGACAGAGAAGTTACTACATGCCTGCCCGAGTACTATAAATGGACACAATATTTCTTTATTCAATTGTTTAAAAAAGGCTTGGCATATAAAAAAGAAGCTGCCGTTAACTGGTGTAACGATTGTGCTACCGTTCTTGCAAACGAACAGGTTATTGACGGTAAATGTTGGCGTTGTGATTCTCAGGTTGAAAAGAAGTATTTATCACAATGGTTTTTGAAAATTACGGATTATGCACAAGAATTGCTTGATGATATTTCTTTGCTTGACGGATGGCCGGAAAGCGTTAAAATAATGCAAAAGAACTGGATTGACCGTTCCGAAGGTGCAATTCTTAAATTTAAAGTTAAAGAAATTGACGGGCTTGAAGTTCCCGTATTTACAACAAGACCCGATACAGCTTACGGTATTACTTATTTGGTTGTTGCTCCGGAATATAAAGATATTGAAAAATTAACAACACCCGAAAATAAAGAAGCGGTTGAGGAATACAGAAAAAATGCAAGAAAAATGTCGGAAATCGAAAGACTTTCGACGGAAAGACCCAAAACGGGTGTTCCTTTGGGAACTCACCTTATTAACCCGTTAAACGGTGATGTATTCCCGATATGGACTGCCGATTATGCACTTGCCGAATACGGTACGGGTGCTGTTATGGCTGTTCCGGCTCATGATGACAGAGATTTTGCTTTCGCAAAAAAATATAATTTGCCGGTAAAAATTGTTATCCAAAACAAAGAAAATCCGCTGAACGAATTATCCGAAGCATATACGGATAAAGGTGTGTTGGTAAATTCAGGCGATTGTGACGGCATTGATAACGAAAAAGCAAAACGTGTAATTATTGATAAAGCCGTAAATGGCGGTTTCGGTGAAGCAAAGGTTCAATTCAGATTACGTGATTGGCTCATTTCAAGGCAAAGATACTGGGGAACTCCAATTCCCGTTGTATATTGTCCGAAATGCGGAACTGTTCCGGTTGATGAAAAAGATTTGCCCGTTTTATTGCCTGAAGATGTTGATTTCAGCGTAAAAGGTATGTCACCGGTTAAAACATCGGAGTCCTTCAAATACACGACATGCCCGATATGCGGTGGAAAAGCGGAACGTGAAACCGATACAATGGATACGTTTATGTGTTCTAATTGGTACTTCTATCGTTATATCGACGCAAGAAACGATAAAGCTCCTTTTGACAAAGATTTGCTTAAATATTGGGCACCTGTTGACCAATATGTAGGCGGTATTGAGCATGCCATTTTGCACTTGTTGTATTCAAGATTTTTCACAAAAGCATTAAGAGATTTAGGCATAGTTTCTGTTGATGAGCCGTTTAAGAACCTGTTAACGCAAGGTATGGTTTTAAAAGACGGTTCAAAAATGTCAAAATCAAAAGGAAATACGGTTGATCCCGATGAAATATTTGCAAATTACGGTGCAGATACGGCAAGATTGTTCATTCTTTCCGATTCACCGCCGAACAGAGATTTTGACTGGTCGGATGCCGGTGTTGAAGGTTGCTATAAATTCCTAAACAGAGTTTGGAAAATATATTCGGCTAACCAAAACAATATTGATATTAATTATAAATTACCGGAAATTTCTTCACTTTCAAAAGCTAACAATGATTTCGTAAGAGAAGTACATATTGCAATAAAGAAAATTTCACAGGATATTTCAAACGAATTTCAGTTTAACACCGTAATTTCAAAATATCGTGAGTTTACAAACACAATTTATGATTTTGTAAACGGCAAAAATGAATTTACGTCAGAAGAAAAGCAGGTATTCAGTTTTGCGGTATTAACATTGCTGAAATTACTTGCACCCGTTCTTCCCCACATGTGTGAAGAAATATATGCAGGTTTAGGCGGCAGTGATTCCGTTCATAAACTTGATTGGCCGGTATATGATGAAGCCTTAGCCAAAACAAGTTCGATTACGCTTGTTGTTCAAATCAACGGTAAAGTAAAAGACAGAATTGAAGTTGGTGCCGAAACATCAAAAGAAGAACTTGAAAATGCTGCATTGAACAGCGAAAAAATAAAAGAACTCATTGCCGGCAAGCAAATTGTAAAAGTTATTGTTGTTCCTTCAAAGTTGGTTAACATCGTTGTAAAATAAACAAAACTTTTAACTTTATTCGTATAATAAAAGAAAGACTCCTATTTTCATAGGAGTTTTTTGTGAATTAGAATAGCATTGAAAAATGCTTTGTTTTAAATAACTTTTGCTTTTTGCTATTCGGGAGTTTTATAGAATAATTAAAATAACCTACTGTTTTACTTTATTACATTCGAGCAAAAAAGAAAATTAGCCATGTGGCTATATATTAATTACTCCGGATAATTATAAATAATATTAAATTATACTGTATATAACATTGATTGTACTGTATAATAATAAAAAAGTACAGTTCTACATAATATATTTTAATTATAATAATTTTTAAAAATATAGCCGGTTGATTACATTGTTATTAAATTCTTAATAATTCAATTTTGCAATTAGTAGTTTTTTAGACTATATATTTTACTGTATAAATAAGAAATATATTAAGTATAACTGATTGTTGTATATGTTTTACTGTATAAATTTTTTAAAATCCGGTATAACATTATGTAATTTTTCATTGGTTATATTTACCATGTTTTGTAAGAGGTTGTGTTATGTCTTATAAAAAATTAATCGGTAGCAGAATAAGAGAGTTAAGAAAAAATAAAAACATCAATCAAGAACAGCTTGCCGAACTTGTCGGAGTTGAACCGACTTCCGTTTCTAATATTGAAAACGGAAGGAATTATCCTTCTTTTAATACTCTTGAAAAAATGGTTGAAGTTTTGGGCATAACTTTTAACGATATTTTTATTTTTCAACATCATCAGGACATTAAAGACCTAAAAAAGGAAATTAATGAAATCATTAACAATAATCCCGACAGATTAAAAGATTTTTATAAAATTCTTAAAGCACTTGTCGAATAATTTAATCTTTATAATGAAGTGTTATCAATTCTCCCGAATTTGTAAACACGCTTATCAGTTCTCTTCCTTTATATGCATGTGTAAATACAATTCGTTTTAAATCCTGTTCGGCTTCAGTATTTATTGGTTTTTCGGTATATATTGTTCTGAAAACATCCTTTAATTCTTCTATTGTTTCTTCGGAATATAAGTCATTTATATTCGCTTTTCCTTCCAACCCAAATCTTTCTATTGCTCTTAATTTTGCATGCAAAGATACATTTGGAATTTCGTCTTGATTGTTGTTATAATTGAGCCAATCAGTCGAATTGACAAATTTGATGAAATCTTTATTAAGAAAACGAGTTAACTCTTTTCTGTAAACATGTATTGGCATTGCATTAATTTGGCTGTCTACTTCCAATTTACCGATTATATTTTTGTACGAATTTTCATCAAAATATGCATTTTTTACAATCTCATCGGCAATTCTGTATTTATTTATTTCCGGCTTGTTTTGTAATACTGAATTTTGCAGTTTTGTTAAAAAATTTTCTTCCGTATTCAAAAGTTTATTTATAAAAACTACCGTTTTATTTAATGACGGAAGTTCTTCCATATAGTCATTAATATCGGGGTTTAATATATTCTCCGAATTTATTGTTACAGGCACATTTAACTTATCTATGCTTTGTTGTTTTGTTTCAAGTATGTTCTTACATTCTTTGTAATCAACTTCTGAGGGTAATTCGGATAAAAATTTTATAATATTTTTGTCTTCCGATTGTTCGTTTGAGTATTTTTTAAGAAATTTATTAAATTCCGACAAAGAAGGAACTTGTTTTTCTATAAGAACTTCAAATGTATTAGCCGGGTATATGCCGTTTTTCATATTTTCAAAGTAATCAGGTAATTGTTTTTTTGAAGAAATCAAGAAATTTGAACTTGAAATTTTTTCTTTCAAGTCTTCGGCATTTTCGCAGTTATCCAACATTGATAGCAACTGCAGGCAGTTATCTCTGTATGATACACTTTCATCAGTTTCATCAAACTTTATTTCATTGTTTGAAAAGAAATTTAAAAGCTGTTCTCGTGAAGAAAATTTATTTTCAAATTGATTTATTATTTCTGATTTGTTTGCATATTCGCTGCTTGTACCGATTTCAAAATCGGAAATATTTTGTAAAATATCATAAGGTGAGGTATTTTTATTATTAAATAAAGATTTATATTCTTTATAAATTGCCAATGGTTTTTTGTCAATAAAATAGTTGTTGTTTGCAGTTTTTAAGTAATTCTCGATTTCGCCTTTAACGGTTTCAAATTTTTCTTTCTCTTTTTCAAGCAGTTCAAGCGGAGATACTTTTTTATCCTTTGCCTCCTTCAATATATCACTGCTTGTGTCAATGTCCGCTAAATCAAGAAATTTTTGAATTTCATCGGCACTGATATTTTTTGATTTTACATTGAATACTTTATTGTATAAAATTAAGAAATCATCACTTGTTTTTAAATGATATTTTGAATTTATGTTAAGCAATTTTTCCACATATTCAAAATTTTGTGCATTGCTGTCATATACGGCATTAATAATATCTCTTTGTTTTGTATATAATTCTTTTGCACTTTCGCTATCTATATTTTTGTATTCTGAAATAAAATCAGATACTGTCGAAAAATTTAACAATACCTCTTCCGGTGAAAAACCTGTAACCGAAGATTTTGCCATAAGTGAATTAAATTGCTTTGTCGATATTCCGTTATCAGCCAAAAATTCGAAAAATTCGGCTTTATTTTTTAATTCTTTAAAATCATTAAAAAAGTTTTCCGCTTGTTTTTGGGCATTATTATTAATTTTATTATTTGTTATCGTATCAAAAATTTTATCAAGCCCGTCTAAATTCTTACCGTTATTTTTTTCATAATAATAATCCGTAAAATCCGTAATTTCGGCATACAGTTTTTCGGCCGACGTCTGTTTTTTGTTGTCATTTTGTTTATTGATTATTTTGTTCAGGAATTCTATTTTATTTGCATACGTTTCCTGCTCGTAATTTATAGCATCAAACTTATCGGAAAGTGTTTCAAAATTATTAAATTTTGATTTTAAATGTGATAATTTTGTGTCAATTTCTTCCGAATTGTGTATGCCGATTTGTTTTAAAAAATCAGGATAAGATACAAGCAATTCATAATCAGGGTTTTCTTTTGCCGTTTCCTGTTGATGAATATAAAGTTCTATATCCGGAAACTTTGCAATATCATCTCTGTTTTGCAATATCGAATATAAATCCAAATATTC
>CAZHCP010000055.1:0-11976 GCA_964531015.1 uncultured Muribaculaceae bacterium | reverse complement strand
TTTAAAGCGGTATAAGTACAACCTTCTTTATGAGGAGAACCGTTAAACAATAAAATTTTCATAAAAACCTCCGTTTCATTTTTTTGAGATGTATTATAACATGAATACACCGGGCTTAATTATTTAAAACACCCATGCGGTTTAATTATAAAAGAATAATTTATTTTATTTTGTAAATTTTTTAGTAAAAAATGTTTTTATAATAATAAATACCATGGGAAAAATTATGAAAAATGTTGATAATATAAAAATTACACAACAAGTTTACTCGAAAAATACTAAAAATGAAGGTAAAAAAATAAACTTTGAAAACAAGTGTGATTCTTTTGAAAAAACAACAGATAATAATAAAACAACCAAACCTGAATTTAATATTGCAAAACGTATAAAAAATCTTGCAAAAGTTATAATTCCGAGTGCTTTTGCAACAAAAAACGAACAGCCAAAATCAGACAATTTGAGTCAATGCAAAACACCTCACGCTAATAAATCAGAGATTGTTATTCATTGCGAACTTCCGACAAGAACAACAAATTTAATAAATAATGAAACACCCAAAAGAACATATACGGGAAAAATTAAATTATTAACTCCAACAAGCGGAAATTCGACGTTCTCAATACAAACTTCTAAACTTGATGAACAAAGAACGATAATGTTAAAACACTTAATGAATGATGAAAATTATGATATTTCCGGTGCGGATTTACTAAATGTGTTATCTCGGCTTAGCGATAATCAGTGTCTAAAATTTAATGATTTATGCAAAGCCGGTCTTTCTACTGATGATGCTTTTACGGGAATGGACTTAAACGATATGCAAGCGGAAAGATACCTAAACCTGATAAACAGAGCAGTTAATTCCTGTAATGCAATCAATGCGGTTAAATTGGATGATACGCAATACGAACGTTATCTCTATTTCCTTGATAGGGGGTCTGATGCTAACGAAGCATTAGATTTAACCGATTTGGAAATTGAACAATACGAAACATACAGATACTTAACCGATAACACCATTATCAGTTTTACGGATGCAATAGAAGCCTCAAAATTAGATATGGAAACGCAATTCCCGAAATTTAAAGAGTTGATCGATAAAGGGGTTTTTTCCTCGGTAGCAGTCAATGCCTCGCAAACTGACGATAAACAATATTCAAGATTTATAACTTTAATCGAACGTAAAGCAGAAAATTCGGGAAAATATAAAAATGTTGCGGACGGAATACTTCTTAAAATTGCAACTTTAAACCGGGAAACGCAATACCCTAAATTCAATGAACTGTGCAATAAAGGCGTTGATATAACAACAGCCGTAAATGCGGTGACTATGTTAAACGATATTCAATATTCAAGATTTGAATCCCTTATTGATAAAAATATAAACCCTTTCTTTTCATTCAGTGCATCACGTTTGAATGACTCGGAATTTAAAAAATTTGAAAGTTTAAACGAAAAAGGAATAAATGCAGATTCAGCATTTGAATTGGCAAGGGTGATTAAAGACGATTATTCATCACTGAATTTAAAAGAAAAAGCAGGCGTATTGAATAAGTTAAGACAAATTCAAAAATACTATGCAAAAGAAAAAGTTAATACAATAATTTCGGATTTGAATAATGAAATAGAAAAAGTCGAAAATTCAATGAAACACGTGATTTCCGTAACTGATGTTTCAAATGTTCAAATAATTCAAATGATGAAAGTTTTTTTTGCAAATAATAACACCGAAGCCGAAAAGGCAATATCAACAGCTGATTTTTCACAATACGGAAAAGAAGGCATACCTTTACGATATTCAAGAAATGAATTTTTAAGTGATTTATCTTCGGTATTTACAAAATTATCGGCTAAATCACAATCCGAAATTGCCAAAAAACTCGGTATTGATTTTATTCAAGATAATGAAGGAAATATAACCGGGTATAACGGAATAATTGATTTAAGCAAATTATCAAAAGAAGGCATTGAAGGCGATATATTGCTGTATGCTACGGAATTTATAAAAGGAAATACAATAGAAACGGGTAATACGGAACTTGATAACGTATTAAATTCACTGATTGGAGGAATGCCGGAATTTATCAATATTATCGGCAAACAACAGAATGAAACACATGAGTTATCCGTTGATACTCATATTCTCAGCGTTTTACAAAATGTTATAAACAATCCCGAATATAAAAAATTATCGGATACGGATAAATTCTGTTTAAAATTTTCAACATTGCTTCATGACATATCTAAATCGGAAGGTATTGTTGATGAAAACCATTCTGAAATTTCGGCACTGTATGCAAGAGATATTCTTAATAAATATAATTTGCCTGCCGAAACAAAAAACAGAATATTTGAATTGGTTGAAAATCATCACCGGTTGGCAGAATACTATAACGGCGATATCAGTGCCGATGAAGTAGCGGCTATGTTCAGAAGAACGGACGATTTAAGTTCTGCAAGAATACTTGCGGAAGCGGATATGAAAGGGGTCAGCGATGAGTTTTACGAAACATACAAAATTTCTCTTGATTCCTCAATTCAGGAACTTATATCAGAAGCTCTTGAAAATATTAATTCGACGGGGGAAATGTTTTTAACAAACTCGATTATAGATAAATCAAAAGTTCCGACCGTTAAATACAACGGTAAAACTTATCACGTTATTAATTTTAATAAACTAAATGAAGATACCGACCTTCAACAATACGGTTTTGAACCGAATACAACACCAGGCAATTTTAGAATATTGGTTCATACCGTCAGCGAAAATTTGATTACCGAAAATTTGGAAAATGTAATGCGATTAGGCGATACTGCAAATGAAGGTTTTTTATGTGCTTCGTTTATATCTCTCGAAAATAAAAATACCTACGGTGATAATAAGTTTGGAGTTGTTCTGCAAACAGAAAATGTAAATATCGCAAATGCTTCAAAAGCCAACCAACGCAGCGGTTTTGAAAAAGGTTTTGACAAATTTTCAAGTATAATTACCGGTAATGCCGATGAAAGCAAATACAGAAATAAAATTTCAAATGAAATAAAATACAGATTGAAATTAACCGATGCTGAATATGCCCGGCTATACGGAATACTTCAAAAATTCAAACATGCTTCGCAATTGGATAATATTTCATTAATAACGGTTAATAATAAGTCCTTTACCGGTACACAAATAAAAAATGCAATTACATCGGCAAATGATTTGATAATTAATCCGAATTTTCATAATGAAGTAAATGTCTATACCCCGCAAGTCAATGCAATTATTGCAAAAGTAAATAAAATCAGTGAAGTTCCGCAGACATTATTGGATTTTGCCGAAAATAACGAACTTCCGATTTATTTACTCGGTTCTGATAATAATATATAAAAAAGTGCCTTACAAATTTGTAAGGCACTTTTCTTATAAAATAATTTATTAAATTACTTGTTTGAAGAAACTAACGGTTTCGGACCTGCGTTTACGATTTCTTGCGGCATGTTCGGATATTTCTTAGAGAAGTTATCAGCGAACATTTGAGCAAGTTTGTTTGCTTGTTCATCGTAAGCAGCTTTATCCGTCCACATTCCTCTTGCGTCAAGCATTTCGGCAGGAACATCCGGACAGCTTGTCGGATAATCTACATTGAATACATCATGATGTTTAAATTCAACACTGTCGAAAGAGCCTTCCAATGCTGCAGTTACCATAGCTCTTGTGTAAGCCAATTTCATACGTTTAGCACCCATGGAAGCACTACCGCCTGCCCATCCTGTGTTTACAAGGTAAACTTGTGTACCGTATTGGTCAAGTTTATCACCCAACATTTTTGCATATACCGAAGCATCCATCGGCATAAAAGGTTCACCGAACAATGTAGAGAACGTCGGTTGAGGTTCTGTTACACCACGTTCCGTACCTGCCAATTTAGAAGTAAATCCTGTAACGAAGTGATACATTGCAGCGTTTTTATCCAATCTTGAAATAGGAGGCAATACACCGAACGCATCAGCGGTTAAGAATACAACAACTTTCGGTATTCCGCCTTTTGAAGGAATTTGAGCGTTGTTGATATAATCAATCGGATAACCTACACGAGTATTTTCGGTTAAAGAACCGTCGTTGAAGTCAAATTCACGAGTTTCGGGGTCCATAACAACGTTTTCAACCAAAGAACCGAATTTAATTGCATTAAAGATTTCGGGTTCATTTTCTTTTGTAAGGTTGATACATTTTGCATAGCAACCGCCTTCAAAGTTGAAAATACCGTCGGGTGACCAACCGTGTTCGTCATCACCGATAAGTTTTCTTTTCGGATCAGCCGATAAAGTTGTTTTACCCGTTCCGGATAAACCGAAGAATACTGCCGTTTCCCCCGTAGCAGGGTCCATATTAGCGGAACAGTGCATAGGTAATACATTTTTCTTAGTCATTACATAGTTCATCGTAGCGAAAACGGATTTTTTAATTTCGCCTGCATATTGAGAACCGCAAATGATAATTGTTTTTGCTTCATAGTCAATAGCAATACATGCTTCGGAGTGAACACCGTCAACTTCGGGGTCGCACTTAAATCCGGGAGCACAAAGGATTGTGTAATCAGCTTCACCGTATGCAGCCAATTCTTCTGCGGTAGGTCTGATTAATAATTGGTGTATAAATAAGTTTTGGCTTGCCAATTCGTTAATAACTCTGAATTTTTGAGTATAAGTTTTATCTGCACCTGCAAAACCGTCAAAAATAAAGATTTCTCTGTTTTGTAAATAAGAAACGATTTTACCTTTAATAGAGTTGAATTTTTCTCTGCTTATAGGGCGATTTACTTTACCCCAAGCAATTTCGTCATGAATAGTATCGGTATCAACGATAAATTTATCTTGCGGAGAACGACCCGTATATTTACCCGTTGTAACAACCAAAGCACCCGTATTGCAAAGTGTGCCTTCACCTCTGCGTAATGCTGCTTCCGTCAATTGAGCGGGAGTCAAATTACGATATACGGCTTTAGGTCCTATAATACCTAATTTTTCAATACCATAAGTTTCCATTTATAACTACCTCCTTATAATGTTACGGCTAAACTTATATACTTTTACTTTAATACAAAAAAAATAAAAAATAAATCATTTTAAAAAATATTAAAATTTATTCAAAAAAAAACACTCTTAAAAAAAGATGTTAAAATATTAAAAACGAAAGGATATTTTAATGAAAATATATAATTCAGTGAGCGATTTAATCGGTTGTACACCGCTTATGGAATTAAGAAATTATGAAAAACTGCATGATATCAAAGCAAAAATACTTGCGAAATTGGAATTTTTTAATCCTGCGGGAAGTGCAAAAGACAGAATAGCAAAAGCAATGATTGAAGAAGCCGAAAAAGAAGGCAAATTAAAAAAAAGTTCCGTTATAATAGAACCCACAAGCGGGAATACGGGTATAGGGCTTGCCTCGGTTGCAGCTTCAAAAGGATATAAAGTGATTTTTACCATGCCGGAAACAATGAGTATCGAAAGAAGAAATCTTTTAAAGGCTTACGGTGCTGAAATTGTTTTGACGGAAGGTTCAAAAGGAATGAAGGGTGCAATAGAAAAAGCTCTGGAATTGTCAAAGCAATTAGAAGGAAGTTTTATTCCCGGCCAATTTACAAACCCTGCAAATCCCGAAATACATAAGAAAACAACCGGAGTCGAAATTTGGAACGATACGGAAGGAAATATTGATATCATTGTAGCCGGAGTCGGCACGGGCGGTACGCTTTCAGGCACGGGAGAATATTTAAAATCAAAAAATCCGAATATAAAGGTCGTTGCCGTTGAACCTTATAATTCACCGGTTATATCAGGCGGAAAAGCAGGTGCTCACGGTTTGCAGGGAATAGGAGCAGGCTTTATTCCGCAAACTTTAAATATAAATATAATTGATGAAGTAATAACCGTCAAAGAAAATGACGCTTATGTTACGGGACGGGAGATTGCCCGCAACGAAGGAATTTTAGTAGGGATTTCGGCAGGTGCTGCCGTATTTGCGGCAAAAGAACTTGCAAAACGTGAAGAAAATCATAATAAAAATATTGTTGTGATAATCCCCGATAACGGAGAACGCTATTTATCAACACCGATGTTTAATACACAAGAGTAGGAAATAACAATGAAAAAAATCGAAAGTTTTAAAATAAATCATAATACGCTTGAAAAAGGGCTTTATATTTCAAGAATTGACGGAGATATCGTAACTTACGATATCAGAATGAAAAAGCCGAACAATGAAGAAAACGATTACCTTCCGAATGCAGGCATGCACACAATTGAACATTTGTTTGCAACTTATGCAAGAAATACGCAATATTCCGAAAACATTATTTATGTTGGTCCTATGGGTTGCAGAACCGGTTTTTATTTTCTTGTAAGAGATAAAATTTCTCATAAAGAAGTAATAAAATTATTAACCGATACTTTTAAATTTATTTCCGAATATGAAGGCGAAATTCCGGGCAGTAAAAAGGAAGAATGCGGAAATTACAAAGAACATGATTTACAAAGTGCAAAAATAATTGCAAAAGAAATAAGCGGTATACTTGAAAATTGGACAGAGGAGAAATTAATTTATGCAGAATAAAAACATGAAAATTGCAATTATCGGTGCAATGGATTGTGAAGTTGAAAAATTGACTTTATTGCTTCAAAACATAAAAAAAGTTAATCACGGAAAACTTGAAATATATGAAGGTAAAATCGGCGAACATAACGTATATGTTTCAAAAAGCGGTGTAGGGAAAGTAAATGCCGCACTAAACACTCAATATCTGATTGATAAATATGCCCCCGATTACATTATAAACACGGGCATTGCAGGCGGAGTCGGTTTAAATTTGAGCGTCGGGGATATAGTAATAGGAACGGATTTGGTTCAATACGATTTTGACGCTTCCGCTCTCGGCTATGCAAAGGGCTATATGTGTACGGGGCACAATTCCGATAAACCGACTTTATATGCAGCCGACGAATTTCTTATTAATAAATTTGAAGAAAGTTTATCCGGAGTTGCAAAAGATTTTAAAATTCATAAAGGCAGAATTGCAACCGGTGATATGTTTGTAGGTACAACCGAAAAGAAAACCGAAATAAGAGAACTTTTTAACGCACTGGCTGTTGAAATGGAAGGTGCTGCAATTGCTCAGACGGCTTTTTGTAATTCCATACCATTCTTAATAATAAGAGCAATCTCGGATTTGGCTGATTGCACCGCTCAAAAATCATTGGAAGAAGTCGAAACCAAAATGGCTCAATTCGCTTCTTCAACAATCGAAAAATTATTAAAATCAATATAGTAAACTGCGGGGAATACTTGGAATATGATTACTTTTTTATGCGGATTGGCAATATTATTTTTCGGATACATTTTTTATTCAAAATACACCGAACGGCAATTCGGAATTACAAATGAGGAAACACCTGCCGTAAAAAATAATGACGGAGTTGATTTTATTCCGCTTTCGGAAAACAAAAATATGTTAATTCATCTTTTGAATATTGCCGGTTTAGGTCCGATTTTGGGAGCAATTCAGGGAATATTATTCGGACCCGTTGCATTTATATTAATTCCGCTCGGGTGCATTTTTATGGGGAGCGTTCACGACTATTTTGCAGGCATGCTCTCTGTCAAAAACGGCGGTGTGCAAATTACCGAACTTATAAAAAAATACCTCGGAAGAAATTTTTATAAAATATTTTTGGTAATCGTTTCCGTTTTGTTATTAATGGTAACAACCGTATTTGTATATACGGCGGGTGATTTAATGGCTGAAAGATTTTTTTCGCAAAATGATTTTTCGATATCTAATCCGGTTATAATTGCCGTATATACCGCAATTGCAGGATATTACGTTTTGGCAACATTGTTTCCGATTGATAAAATCATAGGAAGATTTTACCCCCTGTTCGGCTTATTGCTTCTTGGCGGCACGGCACTTGTCGTTGCGGGTTTTATTTCAAAAGGAGTAAATTTAACTAATTTTGATTTGACAAATATAAACAAACACCCCGGACATCTTCATATAATTCCGATGTTTTTTATGACGGTAAGTTGCGGGCTTTTATCCGGATTTCATTCAACTCAGGCTACAATAATTTCAAGAACGATAACAACTCAAAAAGAAGGCAGAAAAGTGTTTTTCGGCATGATGTGCCTGGAATCTTTAATCGCAATGATATGGGCAGCAGGTGCAATGCATGTATATTCGATTAATTCCGTTCCTCAACATTTAATAGGAACCGCAAACGTAATAAATAATATTGCCGATGTCTTTGTGGCACCCGCACTTGCGTTTTTGGTTACGGCAGCCGTGGTCATTTTGCCGATTACATCGGGTGACACCGCATTAAGAGGTTTAAGAATTATTTTAAGTGAAGCATTTAATTTAAAACAGGAAAAAATTAAAAACAGATTGATTATAATTATTCCGCTTGCTCTTGTTATCATAGGAATTATTTTATGGGCAAAAACAAATAATGACAGTTTTTCTTTGATATGGAGATACTTTAACTTTACAAATCAACTGATTGCGGTTCCGACCTTCCTTTATGCAAGCGTATATTTGTATAAAAACGAAAAAAATTATCTGATAACGCTTTTTCCCGGGCTGTTTTACATATTTATCACAAGCGGATTTATTTTAAATTCAAAAATCGGTTTTAATTTGAATTATAAAATTTCAATGACACTTGCTCTTGTGATTACGCTCCTTTCATTAATCGCAATGTTTAAAACAAAATTAAAAAAAGAGAATTAATAAGGAATATTATAATGACGGATACGCTTCAAAAAAAAGAAATAAAACCTAATGACAAACAAAAATTATGTATAGAAACAATTAACGGAACGGTAATGGTTTTGGCAGGACCCGGAACGGGGAAAACTTTTACGATTATTCAGCGTATAAAATACATGTTGCAACAAGGAATTAATGCGGAAGAAATTTTATGCCTTACATATTCGGAAGCTGCCGCAAACGAAATGAAATCAAGGCTTGTCGGAGAAATAGGAACAATAGCCGCCGCCGTAACGGTTAACACATACCACGCATTTTGCAATGAAATTATAAAATCATATCCGATGAAATTTGATTTGCTTGAAGGCGTAACTTTAATAGACGACATAAGCAAAAGAGATATAATGAAAGCTGCCGTTGACGATATTAAGCCGAAAGCATACAAAACGAAATGGGGCGATTCATACTATTTTATTCCCGAATTGTTAAAACAGGTAACGGAAATAAAATCAAACCAAGTAACAAAAGAAGAATATTTCAATACGTTAAACACACACCCCGAATGGCAGGGCAAGGCTGATGATTTGGCGGTTGAATATGCGGAAAGAGAAAAGAAGGGAAAACTTGTAGCTACTTTTTTGTCAAAGTTTGAAAATCACGCAAAAAAAATGGAAAAAGCGAAAGAAACTTGGGAAATTTATGAAAATTATGATGAAAAGATGAAACAAAATAACTTCATAGATTTTAACGACATGATAAATCTTGTAATTGAAGTTTTTGAAAAGGATGAAGACTTTTTATCAAAAGTTGCAAGCCAATACAAATATTTTCTTGTTGATGAATATCAGGATACAAATTATTCGCAAAATCAAATTGTATTCAAGTTGGCGGAAGGTTCAAAAAGTGACAATATTTTTGTTGTCGGAGATGATGACCAAATTATATTTGAATTTCAGGGAGCAAAAAGAGATACTCTTGAAAAGTTTTTGAAGCTGTATCCGAATACAAAAGTTATATGCCTTAATGAAAACAACCGTTCTACCCAAAATATATTGGATTTCAGCTATGAAGTAATTTCCTCGGACGGAACAAGGCTTGAATTTAACCCGGAATTTAAGTCATATAACATTTCCAAAACTCTGAAGGCAATGAATGCAGAAATAAATAAGAAGAACAAAAAAATACAAGTGCACGGTTTTGCGGACTTAAAACAGGAATATAATTATATTGTTAAAGACATTGAAAATCTGATAAATTCGGATAATTGCCCGAAAAGTAAAGAAAATTCGAGTGAAAAGAATTTATCGCAAATTGCGGTACTAACAAGAAAAAATGCGGAATTGGCTGATATTGCAAACTTACTTGAAGCAAAAAATATTCAATATCAGATTAAGACAAATAAAAGTATTTTTGATGTAAATTCATCGATTTTAATTTATTTTTACCTGAAAGCATTGCAAAACAATGAACTTTTTGCGGATAAACTTTATGCGGTTCTTCTTTCAAAACCGTTTGAATTTGCGATAAATGATTATAATATTTTGTTGGAAAAGAACAGGATAAATCATAAAGATTTGGTTACAAATATAAGAGAATTTTTGGATGTTGTGAAATGGGAAAACAGGGAAATAATTGAAAAATTTATCAAAGATTTTGATTATCTTAAAAAAGCCGTTGCCTGCAATAATATCAAAAATTTAATTATAGAAGTAATAAACAGAACGGGAATTTTACAATATTACCTTGAAAGCGAAATAAACAGAAGTGATAATATATATGCAATAAATAAGATTATAAAGGAAGCCCAAGGTTGCATGTATCGAAACCCTGGAACACGGCTTTACGACTTCTTAAACCATATTGATACTGCTTTTAAAAGTAACATTCCGATATTAATCGATAAAGAAGAATACACCCAAAATGCTGTTCAATTATTGACTTTACACAGTTCAAAAGGTAGAGAATTTGAATATGTTTATATGCCGGGATTAACAGCAAAAAATTGGGAACAAAAGAAAGTAAATTCAGGCATGACTTTGCCGATTTGCAAAGATTGTGAAGATACGGACAGTGAAGAAGCAAAAAAATCCGAAGAACTGAGATTATTATTTGTCGGAATAACAAGGGCTAAACATTCTCTGTTTATGTCTTTTTCAAACGCAATCGATTCAAACCCGCAGGAATTGACAAAATACTTATCGACTGCGGTAAAAAATGAGAATATAACAGAAACACATAATCATACTCTTTCAAAAGACGAATATCTTTTTGAAGTTGCAACGGCACTTGAAAAAAGTAAATTTGATTATAAAACCGCATTTAATGATGAAATAAGAGCAAGAATAAAAGAATTTATATTAAGCCCGAGTTCTCTAAATTCTTATCTGAATTGTCCTCGTAATTTCTTATATTCCGAAATAATGAAAATACCTGTGTTTGAAGATGACGTTTCAAACGCACATTACGGAAGTGCAATACACAAAACATTGGAGCAGAGTGTAAGAATTGCAAAACAAACGGGGAATTACCCTTCAAAAGAAGCATTTATTGAGATTTTTGAAAAAAATCTTTCGGAAAAAGAAATCAATACAAAAGAAAAAAGAGAAGAACTTGTTGAAAGAGGAAAAACAAGGCTTGAAAACTTTTATAAGCATTTTATTGCAACTCCTGTTGAAAATATTACCGCAACGGAATTTTACATAGACCACGTACCATATAAAAATCATTTTATAAAAGGATTTGTTGACAGAATAGAAAAAAATTCTTTAGGCGAATATGAAGTATATGACTATAAAACCGGCGGTGCAAAGCCGAAAACTCAAATTGCGGACGGAAAAGAGTATGAAAGCTATCTTAATCAACTTCGATTTTATAAATACGCATTTGAAAAATTAAATCCGAATGAAAAAGTGAAAAAAGGCGGACTTATTTTCGTTGAAGAACCTTCTAAAAATTATTATATAGAATTGTGCGAGGAAGATAATAAAATAATTGAAGAAAAAATCGATTTTGCATATAAAAATATTGATTTGTTAAACTTCAATCCGCCCGAACAAAGCGAAAAAACATGCAGTTATTGTAAATATAAACAAATGTGTAAATTAAATTTATTTTAAATTTGATTTTTGAAGCCACCTTAATTCTAATGAAACAAACAATAAACGTTATGCTGTAAAGTGACACATGAAATGCGAAAGTGTGACAGATGAAATGCGAAATTTGG
>CAZHCP010000054.1:0-12079 GCA_964531015.1 uncultured Muribaculaceae bacterium | reverse complement strand
TCTAAAGGTATTTTACACAAAAATACAGCTTCAAGAAAAAAATCAAGATTAACAAGAGCAATTAATAAATTAATGGCTTAGTTTATTGGTTTTTAAAGGTTAAAAAAGCTCCTGAGAATCAGGAGCTTTTGTTTTAATGTTTTAAATTCTTATATTTTATTTTTAACCGACCAAGCCGGAATCATCATATTCCGAAGCCTTAACCATAATTGCATGTTCAACCGGATTTTCCTTCTTTATTGACGTATCAAAGGAAACATCATCAAAAGAGTAATCTTCTCTTACTTTTTTTAATTGATTTTCATCAACCAATTTTTTAGCCAATTCCGCAATTTCATACACCAACTGATATCTGTTTTCGGTTATTTCGTTTAAGTCCCAAGCAATTCTTATAATTTGATTCATTTTTCCTCCGGCAACTGTATGTAATAAAATAATAATACTATGCTCATTTTTTAATATCAAGATTTGAGTTTGTTTATCGGAAATTTTTTGTTAAGTTTTGTAATTTTTGGTAAAGCCATGTCACATCATGCTTTCCAAGTATAATGATAAAACCTTTTTATTCTGTAAAGAAATGTTAAAACGAATTTTAGCCGGCGGAAAAGCATGCCTCATCATGCTTTTCATGATTTCACCTCAATTATGTGATTTTTCTTAATAGCCCCGATACCGAATAAAATTTTATCATTTAAAAAGCGACGGTAAACGGTTGGTTTTATGCTGAACATCGAAAATTATTACAATAATAAAAATATAATAAATATAAAATCGGAAGTGCTTTTTCGTGAAGCGGAAGATGACTTTTTCTATTTTAATAAAATAAATACGGCACAAAAAAAATTAGAAGAAGCAATCAAATTGACGCCGACTCACACTAAAAGCCTTATGCTCTGCGGTGATATTTGCTTTATAAAAGGTAACATAAAAAAAGCATTAAATTTATATTCACAAGCATTCAATTATGCTTCCGACAAAACAAGATGCCTTTGTGCAATGGCAAATTGCAATATGTTGCTTAATAAATTTGAAATCGCAATTTCTTTTGTCGATAAAGCAATTTCTTCTTTTGAGTTTAAAGAACAAAATCTTGATTTATATTCACAAGCCGTTGAAATTAAAATTAATTCGTTGCTCGCTTTAAAACAATACAAAAACGCTTATATGACTTTTATTCAAGCTCAAAATACCGTTAATTCGGTTTCTTTGAAAAATATTTTCAACGATAATTTTGAAACAATTAACAAAAAATTGCAAATTCAAAAAAGAATACAACAATCCGATTTGAAAATTGTATAATATTTTGTGTTAAGCTTGAATATATAAATGCACTATCGGATAAAAAATGAACTCTAAAATAAAAAAGCTTATTCTGTTATTTATTACATTTGTTTTTCTGTATTTTGTATTCAGAAACCTTAATGTTACGGAATTAATCGAGACAATGAAAGAATTTGACCCGAAATATGCCGTTTTATTGGTGATTTCAATATTAACTTCACTTTCGTTCAGAGGACTCTGTTTTAAACTGTTGATATCTCAAAGCGTAAAAGTTCCGTTAAAAGACCTGGCTCCGTTGTGTATAGCAGGGGCAGCGTTAAATATTGCATTGCCCGCAAGAGCCGGCGATATTTTCAGGGCTTATTACGTCGGAAGTAAATATAATGCAAATAAAATAAAACTGTTCGGCTCAATTATGTTAGAGCGTATATTTGACGGACTTGTAATTTTGGCAATGCTCTTTGCCGGAATAATGCTTTTTAACAAAGACCCTTTGGCTCAACAACTTTGCAATATCGCCGCAGCAATTTTTATAGGCTCTTTAATTTTTGTATTGCTGATAATCAAATATAATAAAATAAATTCAATCTGCACATTTTTGGAAGAAAAAACTCATAAATTTCCCCAAAAAATTCGAAATATAATTTTATCGATAATTAAATTTACAAATCAAATGTGTAATTCTTTTTTTGAAGGTTTTGAAATATTGAAGTCACCGTCCAAAATTATTCCCGTTGCAATTGTTTCCGTTATTATCTGGTTTTTGGAAGGATTAACTTATTATATTACAATACAAGGATTTCATTGCGAGGTTGATTGGTCAATAGTCTTGTTTATAAACAGTTTTATTGCATTAGCCTGTATGGTTCCTTCCACGTCTATTTTCATAGGTCCTTACCAATTTGCCGTAATATCCGCATTTGCCATTTATAACATCTCAAAAGAAACGGCACTTGCCGTATCATTTCTTGAACAGGCAATTGTTGTTATTGTAACTGCCGTTGTTACCGTGATATTTCTTGCAAAAAACAATATTTCTTTTAAAGAATTGCGTGAAACAACAAACAAAAAAATTGAGGAATAAACAAGAACGCTTCTTTTTGCAAAAATCAGATATTAACTAAAAAATGTACCGGCAACAACAACTGCTGCAATAATTCCGACAATATCAGCACTTAATCCCGTTAAAAGTGCATATCTGTATTTTTTTATTCCGACGGCACCAAAATATACGGTTAATACATAAAATGTGGTTTCTGAACTGCCGAGCATTATTGCCGACAATTTCGTTGTATATGAATTTATATCGTTATTTGCAACAATATCGGAAAATACACCGAGTGCCGCACTCCCCGATAACGAACGAACAAATGCCAACGGAACAACATCGGCAGGCAAATTTATTTTTTCAAAAAATCCGCTAAACAAAACGGAAATACTCTCGATTGCCCCCGAAGCTCTCAACATTGAAACGGCAACAATAACCGCAACCAAATACGGAATAATGTTGGAGCTTACTTTTATTCCTTCTTTTGCTCCGTCAATAAAAGTTTCATACAATGCAACTTTTTTTATCAAAGCATAAGTTAATATAATCAAAATTATTAACGGCAATGTCCACAAAGAAACAATATTCAAAATTTCTTTAATCAACATTTACACCTCCTTTTTGAGGCGGAAAAATTTTTGAAAAAACTTTTGCTATTAATATAGCAGAAACAAATGCCGTTAAAGTGACGATAAATGTCGGAACAATAATTTCCGTTGGATTTTCACAACCGTTTGCAGCCAGAACGGCAATAACCGTAGCCGGAATAAGCTGAAAACCTGCCGTATTCATTGCCAACAACGTACACATTGAATTTGAAGCACTTTCTTTATCAACATTTATTTCCTGCATTCCTTCCATTGCCCTTATGCCTATCGGTGTTGCTGCATTGGCAAGCCCTAATGCGTTTGCGGAAAAATTCATTGCAACATCTCCGATTATCGGACTGTTTTTTGGAATTTCCGGAAACAGTAATTTCGCAACGGGAGTTAAAAATTTTGAAATTATATTTACTATCCCCGATTTTTCGGCAATTTTCATTATTCCGAGCCAAAACGTCATTATCCCGAGCAATGTTAAAACAATTTTTACGGATAATTCACATCCCGAAAATATTGCATTCGTAACCTCGTTTAATCGTCCGTTTATTGCTCCGAATATTATTGAAATAACTATCAGTAAATACCAAATGTAATTCATTTTTCCCCGTATTCTACTTCTTTATTTTATTTTATATCACGTTAAAAATCAAATTTATAAACGATTTATATTTCATTGAATTTAACTTAAAATAAAACCGGAGGATTTGAGTTGAAGCATTTAATAATTATACCGACCTATAATGAATCGGAAACAATAGAAAAAATTATCGTTCAAATTTTTACGTTATATAACGATATTTCAATTCTGATTGTTGATGATTCTTCTCCTGACGGAACAGGTGAAATTGTCAAAAATTTACAACAAAAATATAAAAATCTGTTTTTACTTACTCAAAATAAAAAATCGGGGCTGGCAAAAGCATATATAAACGGTTTCAAATGGGGAATTGAAAACGGTTTTGATTTATTCACCTCTTGTGATGCGGATTTTTCGCATGACCCGATTCACGTAAAAGAATTTAAAAAATTTATAAATGAAGGATATGATGTTGTTTGCGGTTCACGCTACGTTACGGGCGGTTATACTTCCGAAAAAAACTTTTTCAGAAATTTAATATCCATCGGCGGAAATATATGGGCAAATTTGATTTTGGGAACAAAAATTAAAGATTTATTGGAAGGGTATAACACCTACACAAAACATGCCCTGGAAGTAATTAATCTTGATTCGATTCAAGCAGGCGGTTTTATATTTCAAGCAGAAATGAAATATAGTGCATTGAAAAAAAATTTAAAAATACGTGAAGTGCCTATAAATTTTATCGTACGTTCGCAAGGTACTTCCAAAATGACATTCGGGATTGTATTTGAAGCATTATTTTCGGTTATCCGACTCAAACTGAGATATAAATAAATTAAAACAGTTTTTTTATTTGAGTTGCAACGTATTCCACGTCATCATCGGACAAGTTTAACCCCATCGGAATATAAAAACCCCGTTCATACAGCATTTCGGAAACAGGTCTTTCAACAGTGTCCAAAATCCCCAAGTTTTGAAATACGGGTTGTTTGTGCATCGGATAGAAAAACGGTCTTGTATCTATACCTTGATTTTTTAGCCTTTCCGAGGCGGATTTCGCATTAAATTTTACATCCGGATTTAAAACCAAACCGAAAATCCAATAATGATTATTTGCATATTCCGTTTTATCACAAGACAATCTTGCGGGAATATCTTTTAATAATTCCCCGTATTTTTTTCCCAATGATATTTTCTTTGCTATTGTTTTATTGAGTTTTTCAAACTGTGCATAAGCAATTGCAGCTTGCAAATTTGTCATTCTGTAATTCCAACCGATATCATTATGAATAAATTTATCTTTTGAAAAACACAAATTCTTATAGTAATTAACTTTTTCTATCAACTCTTCATTTGAAGTAATAACAATTCCGCCTTCGCCCGACGATATATGTTTATTTGTAAAAAATGAAAAAGTTGCAATATCGGAGAACGAACCGCACATTTTTCCGTTATATGTTTGCCCGTGAGCCTGTGCGGAATCTTCTATTATTTTTAAATCGTATTTTTTTGCGATTTTGATTATTTTATCCATATCGGAAGGTAAACCGTATATATGAACAACCGTAATCGCCCTTGTTTTAGGAGTGATTAATTTTTCAATCTCATTGGTATCAATATTCCAAGTTATTTCTTCCGCATCGACGAATACCGGTTTTAATTTATTGCGAATACAACTTTGTGCCGCCGATATTATATTAAATGTCGGAATAATTACTTCCGAATTATCGTCCCACCCGAAGACACTTTTCATTGTCGCAAACGCAACATCTAAAGCGGCAGAACCGTTTGTAACGCAAGAACCGTATTTTTGACCGCAATATAAAGAAAATTCCTCTTCCAATTTCTTTAAAAATTTACCGTTGCAGCCAATCCAAGATGATTTTATACATTCTTCCGCATACTTTAACTCATTTCCCGAAAAATCAGGTTCAAATACGGGGATAAATCTATTCACTTATTTTTACCTCTAAATCCAAAATTTCGGGAAATCTTACTTTATCGGCTTCGCCCAAATAAGGTCCTTGTTTTACTTCAATCATTTCAACTTCATCAAGACATTTTATTCCGTGTCCGCCCGAAGCCAAAAATACAATGTCTCCTGCATTCAGAACAACACTTTCAATATATTTTTTATCATCGGAATATAAATCCAAACGCATTTGTCCTTTCTTTAAAATAAGAACTTCCTGCGTAACACTGACTTCCCTCTTTATTACATTATGAACATGTGCTTTAATTACGGTGCTTTTAGGATGTTTCATATATCCGATTTGTTGAGCCGAGTCATTATCCGTAAAAAACTTAATTCCGTCATTCGTATAATCATTTTGTATAATAAACGCAATTAATTTATTCTCGTAAAAAACCTGCTTTAACATAAACAACCTTCCGTTTGTTTTCTTATTTCCGTCAAATCACGGTTAATCATTTCTTTTATAATGTCGTCAATCGTATGTTTCGGTTCCCATCCCAAAAGTTTTTTTGCTTTTGAATAATCACCGACCGGATTTAATTTTTCAAGCGGTCTCATAAATTTCGGGTCAACATCAATAACAAGTTCTCCTGTTTTTTTATTATACGCTTTTTCGCTTATGCCTTCACCTTCAAAAACCAATTCAATATTAAGTTCTCGAAATGCTTTAATGCAAAAATCCCGAATACTTGTTGTAACACCTGTTGCAAAAACATAATCATCAGGCTTATCTTGTTGCAGGGATAGCCACATTCCTTTAACAAAATCTTCCGAATGTCCCCAATCTCTGCACACGGATAAATTTCCCAATGACAATTTTTCCTGCAAGGCGAGTTTTATTCTGACCGCTGCCGAGGTGATTTTTCTTGTAACAAAAATATCAGGTCGTCTTTCCGATTCATGTGCAAATGCAATACCGTTAACAACAAACAATCCTCTTTGTCGATAACTTTTCGTTAAAAACATTGCATAAGCTTTTGCACACGCATAAGGATTTATCGGTTGAACTTTTGTTTCTTCACTTAAATATTTATCTTCTACATTTCCAAAAATATCGGAAGTTAATGCCTGATACATTTTTACTTTATCTTGTAAACCGAGTAAATATATTACACAGATTAAACGCTGAACACCGAGAGCATTAACATTAGCGGTATACTCCAAAATATCGGAACTCAACCCGACATGAGATTGTGCCGCCAAATTATATATTTCATCGGGATTTGCCTGTTGCACGACTTTATATAAACTTGTTTCATCCGTCATATCGCCATATAAAAGATGAAAATTCTCATTATTTAACAAATGTGCAATTCTGCTTTTATTATTGCAAGAGGACATACGAAGCATTCCAAATACTTCATATCCTTTTGATAAAAGCAATTCGGAAAGATAACTTCCGTCTTGTCCGCTAACTCCGGTTATCAACGCTTTTTTCAATTTTTATTCCTCAAAAACATCAATAAAATAAATATACTTTCATCATACTATATAATTCCGTTTTGTCTATTCATTAATAAAATGCCATAATTTATTTGCCGTATAAAACCCAATCTTTATCCAAGAGCTTATTGAAATCCGCTTCTTTTATTTCATCTTGCGTGATTTCTCTTCCTCCGTTTTCATAATATTTTTCGATTACTTCGTCTAATGTATCCAAATATTCAATATCGTACTCATTAAATTCTTTATAATTGTATCTTTTAAAATAAAAATAACTATCAAGATAAGCAGAATTACAGTCTTCGAGATACAAATAAAAATAATCATTATGCTTTAAAATTACCGGAGGTTTGTCGTTATATAAGTACCATAACAATATGTGTTCCAGTATATATCTGTTTTTATGTTTTTCTTTTATTTCTGCAATGTGTGTTTTTTCTTTTAGATAATTTTTTATTCCAACATCATTTATAAATTTTATTTCGGGTATCAGATATTTATAACTCAAACAAGCTAAAAAGACAAAAATTATTATAAATAGTTTCTTATTGTGCTTTATATCATTTAATAAAAAACCTGCTTGGATATTTATTACCATCAACAAAAACAATTTAATTTGCAACCCGCTGTCCGGATTTGAAATCAGATAATCTATATTCACACGATATCCTTGTAATACAATAAATAAAACCAAATAAAATAACAAAAACACGGTCAATAATATCAGATTTATTGTATTGTATTTTTTATTCTTTGTCTTATATGTGAAATATATCAAAACAGAAAAGAATAAAATGACTAAATACAAAAGATAAAAGTCTTGTTTAGACAGATTAATAAAAGCATTATGGTATTCATTAAAAGCACCAAAAAAGTTATCAAAGCCTAATGTAAAGAATTTATCGAGCCTTTTAAAACTTTCGACAAAAGCAGAGTGACATAATGAAATAGAAAATGGTAATAATAGTGAACCGGATGTAATTAATATGTTTCCGGCAGTTATATTTTTAAATTTAGGTTTAAAACACAACAGAACAAATAAAAACAAAAATGTCAAAATTGATATTATATCATTTGAAAGACCCATGGAAAATGCATATAGCGATAATTCAAATATATCTTTTTTATCAGACTTTGTTTCATTTAATAACACCGTTAACATTTTTTTCATAAACAAAAATAAAAAAGTGAAGGGAAACAGTAAATAACAAAATAAAGTTTTAGAATACAAATAATAATAATGGGAGGGATGTTCCATTGTAAAAACAAAATAAAATATGATGAAATTTGTCAATATGATTAACGGATATAAATAATTCTTTTTATTTTTGATAAAGAATAATGAAGATAATGACGACATTAACATAATTGCAAATATCGAATAAAGCACGGCACCGCCCGTTTGCCCCCACGTATTTATATGGATATTATCAAAAAGCGTAGGAACTAATCCGTAAGTTATATGAAAAAGTAAAGAAACAATATATTTCCCGTGATAATGTTTATTGAAATCTCCTATTTCAGGAGTATCATCAATCATATATGTTTCCCAATATTGATTAAAAAACAATAAAACAAGAAAAATAAAAGCATAGACAAACAATAATAAACATTTGCTTAAATTTATTTTTTTTATTAAATCTTTCATGAAAAAACTTTCTCCATACTCACATTTACTATATATTAATATTATGATATAATTACCTTCATAATATTAAAAGAGATACAAAATTTTACAAATGATTAAGCATGCATTCAAGAAACAAAGTATTACTTTTGACAAAATGGCAAATAACTATAATGAATATGTACAAAATCTGCTAAGCTCAACAGGGTTTGATGAAAATTATGTTACAGAGTATAAAGTTAACGATTTTCGGTTTGAGTTAAATATTTAGTTAATTTTGAACATATGAAGATCTTGGATTATGGTTGCGGTATAGGAATGTCATCACCGTTTCTTCAAAGTTTTTTCCCAAATTCTCAAATTTTTGCCTGTGATATTTCACCAATAAGCATAGACAATGCAATTCAAAACAATAAAAATTATAATAACATAACTTATAAAATTTGCGACGGAACCTCTGTTCCTTTTCAAGAGAAATTTGATGCCATATTTATTGCTAATGTTATAAGGCATATACCGAGAGAAAATCATGATTATACAATTTTAATGTTGAAAAAATCATTAAAGAAAAACGGGCTTATTTTTATGTGGGAATTTAATCCATATAATCCTGTTACATTATATTTTTATCATAAAGCGGATTGTGATTATGATGCAAACAATGTAAAAATAATGTCACCATTTTATTCAAAAAAGTTATTTAAAGAAGCAGGATTTGAAAATATAAAAATCCAATACAGATTTTATATACCAAATAAATTTAAAAAACTTATATTTTTAGAAAATTATCTGAAAAATTTTCCTCTCGGTGCTAATTATTATTTAATAGCACAAAATATATAACTTATTTTTTATTTAGTACAAAATCATCATTTAACAAGTTTTGAAATTTAAGTTCTTGCAATTCTTTTTCTGAAAATGTACCGCCGTTTTTATAAAATGTTTTTATTGCATTATCCGTATATTTATACGATTTTTCATATAGCCGTCTTTCGGCTTGTGTGTAATTAGTATACACTCCATACATATACATATTCAAATCCGAAGTTCCATTATCATAATTTTCATAAAACCATTGCGAATAATCATATACACACATTTTGTCAATATTCTTTTCTTCATTGGTTAAAATATTATACCTGTATATTTTTTCAATTATATAATTTTTCTTTCTTATATCTTTTAAATAATCATTCCCTACATAATTTTTAACGAATAATATGCTTACGGTAATAAAATATAAATTAAAAATATTCAAAATAACAATACAGAATTTCTTAAATTTTTCTTTGGAATTATTAAAGAAATAAGACAAATACATAAACAAGGGTATAATTAACAACATTTTATAAAGAAATCTTACATTTCTGTGACTTGTATAAAAATAACAATTTTCAATCGTTGAGTGCACGTTGTTCTGAGAACACAATATTAAAGAAAACATTACAATCAATATCGTAAACAAAAAGGCAGAAGGAATATATATTTTGTTTAACTCATTTTTCTTTTTTGCAATAGAAAAACAATTTACAATCAAATATAAAAAAATAAGCCAATAAGCGAGTTCAAACTTAAATAAAATTAAAACATAGTAATAGACAAAATTTTTTAAAACTTGTAAATCAATAACCGTTTTTCCGAACTCTCTCGCTTCAAAAGCAACATATTGAAAACCGAAGCTTGTTACGGTTAAACATGTAAAAACCAATAAAGAGAGAAAAGATAATACAAAAAATATATTTATATTAAATTTTTCCGTTTGATTTTTTAAAAAAACACAAATTATATTCCAAAAAATGATGCAAATATAAAAACCGATTGCAACCAAATATAAAATTTCGGATGAAGCCCCTATAACATAACCCGAGAACATTGTTAACAACAAACTATATTGAATTTTTTTATTTTTACAAATTAAATTTTCAATTGTCGCATATATAAAATAACAGAAAAATATAAGGGAAAAGAAATATCTGTAAAAATTATAATTTACGGCATATATCCAAGTTTCGGATGTAAATACGGAATAAAAGAAATAACAAACCGTAAAAAAATACAAAAAAGGATATAACAACTTATATTTTTCTTTTAAATCAAAAAATCGAGAAAACAAATAAATAACAATTAAAGTATAAAATCCTTTTATTAACCCGTGAGCCGTTCCGCAAATAAAATCTTCGGGATGTATTCCTAATTTTAACGGTAATAAAAAGGCCGTCATTTTTAATAAAAATAATCCGATATACCCGCAACCGTGCTCCCCGTTAAAACTTAAAATTTGATAAGGGTCATCTAAATCATAAAGTATTGCATAGTGCCCGTCATCATCCCAAAAACAATTATTTCTTGTTAAATAAATTACAAAAAAAACAGACAAAACGGATATTAAAAACGTAAACAACCAACCTGTATTTTTTACTTTTTGTTCTTTTTTCATTTGATTTTTTTTAAAAATAATATATACTACACTATAATATAATAAAAAAGCCGGTTTTTGATATATGATTAAAAATTTATTTATAATTTTCGTTTCATTTATTTTATGTGCATATCTTTTATTGGTTGCGGTTTTTTCATTACCTGCCGACAAAATTGCCGATAACGGCATAAAAAGTATTGAAATGAGCTTAAAACAGGAACAAAAAGAAGCCATTTTGCAAGAATTGGGCAAGACGGTATGCGGAAATGATTTTTACACTGACCGTTTTATTTTAAAACAAGCATTTACGGAGCTTGAAAACGAAAGCAAAATAAACAAAGTAATTAATTTATATTTTTATGACGAAGCAGAACAATTAAATTCTTATTCTCGATATTGGAGCGGTCAGTTGGTTTTTATAAAACCGTTGCTTCTTATTTTTGATTATCAAGAAATACAAAAATTTAATTTTGTTCTTCAAAATGCTTTACTGTTAATTCTTTTATGTTTGATATATAAAAATCTCAGGAATTATTTTATTCCTTTTTTTCTTGCACTGACAACAATTAAACCTTTTTATATTCATCTTTCTTTGACATTTTCATCAACGTATTATTTATTATTAATTACATCAATAGTTTTATTAAAATTCAAAAATAAAATTTTAACGAAAAACAATCTTATATACTTCTTTTTTATATCAGGATGCTTAAATGCGTTTTTTGATTATCTGAATTATCCGTTAATTACATTAGGTTTTACATTAATTTTGGTTTTATTGTCGGAACCAAATAAAAATAATTGCTTAAAAACCATATTAACATTGTCATGTTCTTGGTTCACCGGTTATACATTTTTCTGGTGTGCAAAATTCATAACAGCAAGTATAATCACAAAAGAAGCCGATCATATAATTAACGGTTTCGGTTCATTCTTTACTCGTATTTCACACAATGATAAACCTTATTACATACCGGAACATTTATCATCCGAATATAATTCGTTGAGCATTTTTGACGGCATTTTTTCTAATTTGAATGAATTAACACAAAGACAAGAGATTTTATTTTTCATTATCGGTTTTATATTTTTAATAAATATAAT